>NZ_KV836157.1:0-618 GCF_001838255.1 Corynebacterium sp. HMSC073B01
GGCGACCTCTTGGTCGGTGACATCGGTAAAGTTGGTGCCTTTGGGGAAATAAAACCGGATATCCCGATTCATCCGCTCATTGCTACCTCGCTGCCACGGCGAATGCGGATCGGCGAAAAACACCTGGATATTCTCCGCGACAGAAAACTCCGTGTGTTTGGCAAACTCCACTCCCTGATCCCAGGTCAACGTCGAAATCGTGGTGTCCATCGACTCTTTGAGCCGACGAATCATCCGTACCATCACCTCATTGACACTGGCGGCAGTATGGTCAGTGCCGAGTCTGCCGAGCAGCACAAACCTGCTGCGGCGTTCCACCAACGTCGCTAAAGCACTGGTGCCATCTGCGCCAATAATCAAATCGCCTTCCCAATGACCGGGTACCGCACGATCATTGGCTTCGGCTGGGCGAAGTGAAATATTGGCATCATGAGTCCAGCGTTTTCCACGTGGCTTGGGCACCCCTGCGAGAAGCGAGCGGGGTTTACGCCCTGGCCGGGTAGTCCGGCAGGACTTTTCAAACACAAGTTCTTTGCGCAAGCTTCCTGCCCCTTGTACGTAAAGGGCCTGGTAAATCGACTCGTGGCTAATAGTCATGGACGTATTATCACCCCACAG
>NZ_KV836158.1:0-16310 GCF_001838255.1 Corynebacterium sp. HMSC073B01
GGTCATTTTTGTCATAAACGCAGTCAGTAACTCGGATTGGCCCGCTTCCGCCAGGTACACCCGAAACAAAAATCCCTCAAGCAACCAGGCGAATCTAATCGAACCTAACCGCTTAAGGGATAAGACGTGCCCCCGAGAGGAGTCGAACCTCCGACCTTCGGTACCGGAAACCGGCGCTCTATCCACTGAGCTACGGGGGCGTGTGGCACAAGTACAACAAGTGCAACGAGAAGAGATGTTACCACTTGGCTGGGGCGATTAGCGAAATGCCCCGCACCCCAGCCAAATCCGCACTATGCGGCCTCAGAAACCTGGTCTTCCTCAATAGGACACACCACAGGAACGCCTCCATCATTAAGCACGCGGGCTCGAATTCCATAGACGCGGGCCAAAAGATCCGGTGTGAGAACGTCAGCAGGACTCCCCTGGGCAACCACGTGGCCGTCGTGAAGCATGACAAGCTCATCGCAGTAGCGGGCTGCGAGATTGAGATCGTGGATTGCGACGAGCGCCAAGGAGCTCCGTGAGGCGACCTCCGCGCGGACGAGCTGTAGGAGTTCCACCTGGTGGCGCAGGTCGAGGGCGGAGGTGGGTTCGTCGAGAAGCATGACCTCGGGATCGCGGACAAACATCTGCGCGACGGCGACGAGCTGACGCTGACCGCCGGAGAGCTCGCCGACGAAGCGGTCGGCAAGGTGCTCAATACCAACCTTCCGGAGAACCTCCGCCGTGTGCTCAATCTCGGAGCCGCGCACGCGCAGACGCCCGGCGCGCCGACCAGAGACCAGTACCGATTCGAATGCGGTCAGCGAGGCGCTAGCCGGCAGATCCTGCGGCACGTAGCCCACCACATCGCGCAGTTCGGAGCCGATGACCCGCTCATTGTCACGGGTCAGTGCAATCTCCCCGGACATGGGCTTTCGAATCCCCGCCAGAGTGGTCATCAGTGTGGATTTGCCCGCAGCGTTTGGCCCGAGCAAACCCGTCACCGTACCGGGCTTCAGCGTGCGTACTGAGGCCCCGCGCAGCACCTTCCGCTTGCCATAGCCTGCAGCTACTTCGTTGACATCGAGAAATACGCCCATTAGTTCCACACCGTCCTCTTACGCAGGAAAACCAAGCCAACAAAAAATGGGACACCGACGATTGCGGTAATGATGCCAATCGGCACTGCCACACCCGGCACCACCGTGATGGATACCGCATGAGCTGCCGCCAGCAGCGCCGCGCCTGCCGCCATCGATGCCGGGGCAAAGAAGCGCTGTTCTTCACCGACCAGCATGCGCGCAATGTGTGGACCGACCAGTCCGATGAAGCCGATGATGCCGGCAAAGGCCACTGCGGTTGCCGCCAGCAGCGAGGCTACAATCAGCGTCGCAATGCGCAGCCTATCCACATTGATGCCCACGGCTTTTGCGCGGGCATCGCCAAGTCGCAGCACCGTCAGCGCCCACGCATAGCGAATGGTGAACGGAATGGCGATCAGCAGTGCCGCCGCAATAATGCCGTTGGCCACCCAGTTCGCGCGCTGGAGCGAGCCCATCGTCCAGAACACAATCTGCTGGAGCGCCTCGGTAGTCGCGCGGTATTGCAACAGCGACAACAGCGCTTGGAATAGAAACACCAGACCAATACCCAGCAGAATCATCGATTCCTTACCCGAGCCGCGCCATACCGACGCCGCCGCCACAATCGCCACCGCGATGACGGATGATACCCAGGCCACGGCCGCCAGGTTGAACTGCGCATGCGGAATGATCACCCAGCCCAGCACAATCGATGCCGCCCCACTGAACGCCGCTGCAGCCGAAATACCGAGGGTAAACGGCTCCGCCAGTGGGTTGTCGAGGATTGTCTGCATCTGTGCACCGGCAAGCGACAGCGCTGCACCAATCAGCACTGCCATCACTGATGCAGGCAGGCGCAGCTTCCACAGCACCGTACGAGTGGTTTCGTCAACATCATTCGGGCTCACGATGCCCCGGACGACATCCCCCACACTCAGTGACATCGGCCCCACGATCGTCGCTACTACAAACGCGCACACGGCCAGCCCCACCAGCACCGCAATAACGGCAATCTTCCGGGCGGAGCGTCGTCGGTACTGTCGCGCAGAGTCGTAGGTCGTGCTTGACGACGGACACTCGTGCTGTTCGGTGGCGGGCTGCGACTCTTGACCGCCACTGTCGTTGGTGGAGGTGGGCTCGCGGGGTTCGTCGTCAAGCCCTGACGCGGGAGCGTGCAGATTGGTGTAAGTCATCGGATTCCTTCTTCGATGGTGGAAGATGGGTTACTTGGTCGGCTCCAGCGCGGTGAAGAAGGTGCCGCTGAGTTCGAAGGGCAGGTAGTCCTTGTGGAACTTGGCGAAGTCAGCGACCGGGTCGAGGTCAGCGAACTCCTCTGGGTGAATCCACTTGGCGAATTGCTCGAGCGCGAAGACGTTGTACGGCGAGTCGTAGAACTGGTGGAAGGCGGCGTACAGATCACCCTTCTTCGGCGCGGTCAGGGTGTCAAAACCCGGAGTCTTCAGCAGGCCTTCCAGAGTGCGCTGTGCGGTCTCTGGGGTGGCGGTGTAGCCGAGTTCGACGTGTGGCAGCACTTCCGGCTTCTTCGGATCGAGCGCCCAAGAACCACCGGTGGCGATGATCTTCTCCGGCTGGACGGACAGGACCTTCTCTGCGGTCACGTCGCCCGATTCGGTGTCGAGGAGGCTGTCTCCGAGGTTCTCACCGCCGGCTGCTGTGACAAGGTCACCGAGGTTGGACTTGTTGACGGTCGAGCAGCAATCCTTGAGACCGGCTGCTCGCCAGACGAAGGTCTTTGGCTTGTCTTCGAGCTTGGCGGCACGTTCGGTGATCTCGTTGACGCGCTTTGTGTAGAAGTCGGTGAACTTCTTGGCATTGTCCTGCTCATCGACGATCTGGCCGAGGAGCTCGACGGACTTGGCGGTATTCTCCAGGGGCTTTTGCCGGAAGTCGGTGAATACGTACTTCAGACCTGCCTGATCGAGCTTGGTGAGGAAACCGGACTGCTCCGCGGCCTTCTTGTGGTCAAGGGTCATGACGACCACGTCTGGGTCGTGGGAGATGAGGTTTTCAACTGTGACATCGCCCTTGGCGATATTGCCGATGGTCGGCATGTCTTTCAGCTCGGGGTTCGTCTCGAAAAGCTTGGTTTCAAACGACGGTGCGCCCGAATGCAAATCGCTACCCATGGCGACAACGTGGTCACCCGGGTTTTCTTGGTCAAGCATCGCGGTGACAAACATGGCGCGGCCTTCACCGAGCACGACTCGTTCTGGCTGCTTGTCGAAGGTCACAGTGCGACCTGCGACATCAGTGACAGTGAGTTCTCCTTTGTTGTCGGCAGCCTCGTTCGACTCTGCGTCCGCACCGCATGCTGTAGCGACGAAGCTCAGCGCTGCACACCCGATTGCGGCCAGAGTTTTGGTCTTTGGCGCGGTTTTAGCCTTGGCGAAAATATTGACTCTCATGCGTTTCAGTTTCTGCCTTGTTTATTTCTGCGTAATTTTTGGTACTTAGGGTGCACAAAGAGAAGTGAACAGTCACCCCTTTGCTTTAGGCACGCCTTACCTTACAGCTTGAAACGTAGAGAAAAAAGCGCCCTGCTAGTGGTTGTTTTACTAGCAGGGCGTGGAAGTCTTACTTCCTTTCGAGAACCGACTGGAAGCACCTCAGCATCACTTCGCGGTCTTCATTAGCAAGTGGTGAAATTACTTCCTGGCGAACAGTGTCTACATAATCCGGCGCCGCCTCGGCAAACACGTGCCGACCAACGCCTGTTAAGACGACGACATAATCCGAGTCCGGGTCTTCGCCGTGGTCTTCGGTGTGAATAAATCCGCGCTTTTCCAACCTGTTGGTATGCAGCAGCGCGCGGGGATGGTTCCACTTCAGTCGATCACAAATCTTGTCAACATGCAGAATCCCATCCTCTACCTCATGCAGAGCGATGAGCAGGGTAAAGTCCGCGAACGTCAGCCCGGTTCGAGTGCGTAGGCTTCGCTCGATATTGCGCTCTACCTCGCGAAAAGCAGCTACCATCGACTGCCAAAAGAGCTGTTCATCATCACTCAGCCATTCAAATGAGTTCATACTGCTCTAGGCTAATGGTGAGAGCCTCGTAGCGGAGACAAATGAGAAAACACTCACAAAAAACTTCTGGCTACTCTGCTTTTCCGTCGACTGAATCGGTGACCGTAGCATTGGCGGTCTCTGCAATCTTATCGAGCACAGCGGAAATCCCCTGATAGTCGATATTCTCACCGAGCACATCAAACAAAACATGGCGCACAAGCTTCACATGGTTCGGCGCCGCCTTCTCAATCACGGTTCGACCGTGTTCAGTAAGCGTGACATCAATACCACGGTTATCGCAGGCGCAGCGTTCCTTAGTTACTAGCCCGCGTCGCTCCATGCGAGTAATTTGATGCGACATTCGGCTGCGGTCCCATTCCAGGGATTCGCACAGGGTGCGCATGCGCACTACATTGTCTTCAGCCTCGGAGAGAACAACCAGAACCGAAAAATCTGCAGTGGAAATATCGAGAGAATCTTGCAGCTGAAGGTCGATTGACCTGTCAACGGCCCGTTTAGCGTTCAGAATTGAGCGCCATAACCGCTGCTCTTCATCACTTAACCACGGAACATCTTGCATATGTACAGAGCCTACTATCTTGAAACCAAATCCTGAATTTTCATAAACTCCGCTCCTGTCACACGATCAAAGCGGGCTTCATCGCACGTCAGGACTAATACCTGCATATCGCGCCCCGCTTTGGCAAGAGCATTATTCATCCGCCGCAAACGGTGTTCGTCTGAATAACCTAATGCATCATCAATAATCACCGGAGCGCCCTGCCCGCCCTCCATGACACCGGCAACGGCCAAGCGCAGCAGAATGTCCAGCTGCTCCTGCGCTCCACCAGATAGCTCATCGACATCGAACTTGCCATCGGCATTGGACCGTGACTCAATCTGCAAGTCCTCATTCATCGTGAACTGAGTTCCCGCACCGAACACACCGCCACCGTACTCTTCGAGCTTGCGCAGCAAGGGGTCAGCCAGCGCATTCCGCGATGCCACGCGTGCCTGTGTCATTACCTCCATGAGAGTCTTGGCGGCAGCTGCACGTCGACGCATTGAATTCCGATCTCGCTGTGTTCGCTCCACTACTCCCTCAGCTGCTGCCAGTTTCTCATTCGCGCTGTCGAAATAGTCCAAGTGCACCCGAATCTCTTGCCGACGCTTTTCCAGCTCAGCCAGGCGATTCTCAACTGCATCCCGTCGCTGCTTAGCGCCCGCGAGCGATGCTTCCACGTCGTCGGCATCCCGCTGCGCCAGCTCCTTCTGAGCCGCAGCCAGTTGCTCTTCTGCCGCCTCATAGTCCTTGCCTCGGTTTTCCACCGCAGCAAAGATCTCGGCGTCCGAGGCTTTTTCTCGCGTCGCCGTGAGCGAATCTTCGCGGACCTTCAGAACGGACCGAGCCCCTTCAAGCTCGCTGCTGGCCTTCGTATAGTTGGCGTGTGCAGGACGCTTCTCCAGCTTCGATAAGCGCATATCAGCACTGTCGCGCTCCGACTCGGCATCCCTACGCCCCACTGCAGCTTCTTCCAGCCGGGACTTTGCCGATACCAAGTCAATCTCCGTCGGCGCTTCCTCGCCCGCAAGTTCCTGATACCGCTCGCCGTGTACTCGTGCTTCTTCCTTCGCATCGTCCAACTCTGCTGTGAGCTGGTGATACTCCACACCGTCGGACACCGCAGTTATGGATGTCTCCACCTGGAATTTTGCTTTTTCCGCTTCCCGACGTCGTGTGTATGCCTTTTGTGCTTCCGCGACGGAATCAGCGCCTGCAACCTCAAGCTGTTCTTTGAGCGATGTCTCTGCTTTTTCTAGCTTGCGCTGCTGCGAATCTGAGCCGTCTCCGGGCTGTATAGCAACCGTGACGTCGCCGACTTCGATGGCCAATGGCTTAGTAACCGCGCGTTGAACTGTCTCAGCCTCCGGAGCTAGCCCCACTTTCTCGCCGTCGACCGTGACCTCCTGCGCACTACTAGCCGAGAGCTGCACACTCGGGCTCGATGCCTCCAGCACAGCGGCGGCTGTTGCAACTTCGCGTTCGCAGGTCAACAGTTTTTCCATTACCTCTTCGGTAACGGAATTCCGAGTAATTATCTCCTTGTGCTCTGCCAATTGCGCGCGGAGCGCATCGAGTTTCTTCACTCGCTTCGACAGAGCTTCAACCAAACCGCGCTTCTCTCCCAATGCAACTTCAGCTGCGGCCAGTTCTTCTGCCTTTCGAGCTTCGCGGTACGTGTTTACAACCGCATCGCGATCTTCCTGCGCCTTCTTTAAAGCTGCGACCTCCTTATCGAACGCTTCCTTAAATTCAGCAACTTTCTTCTCTGCAGCAGAATGCTGATCCTTGGCTTCTTGTGCCTGCTGAATGAAAGCTTCGCGCTCTTGCTGAGCCTGTTTAGCTAAGTCCAGCTGCTGCTTCGCCGCTGCAGAGACCTCCTGTGCCTGGGAGACGGCAACCCTGAACTTTTCGAGTTCTTCTAGTGCCTGGCCCCAGTGCTCGACTTCGTTTTGGGCTTCTGGCAACGATGCCCGCTGCGTTTGCTGGCTTTCTTCATTACGAGCAGCTTCCTCATTGAGCGCTTCGAATTCCCGGACCTTTTTCGCCGCTTCGTCGCGCACCTGCTGGGCTTCCGCCAGCTCCTTGTCTACGTCGGTAACCTGCTTGCGCTCTTTGCCATTTTTTTGGAAATAGTTGCCGTATTCGGCTTCAACGGCTTCAAAAAGGCCTACCTCTTCTGCGGTTTCCGCGCGCTGCCCCGATGCCGACTGCAATGCGCTAGTGACTTGTACATAACCGCCCAAGGAGAGGGTCTTTTGTGCTTGCCCCTGTTCAGCAACGAAAACCTGCCACAGGTTCTTGGTATCTGCATTGTGCATTCGGGCGGCCAGCCACTCCTCCGCCTGGTCATCTTTGAGAACCTCGGCTGTCGGAGAGTGGACGGTGACGATTGTGCCGGTGTCCTTGGTGCCACCAAAGATCTTGTCCAGCGTAAATTCGTAGCCGTCAAGCTCCAGCCGGAGCTTAACCTGCGGCTTTTCCTGGCTGGAGTGACTGTTCAGACTAAGCGCTTCGCTTGACCTGGACTTCCATTTTGTCGTCAGTGCAACGTGAATAGCTTTGGCGATTGTCGTCTTACCCGACTCATTTTCACCGGAAATCACTACCACGCCCCGCTCGGCTAGCCCTGTGATTGAGAGTGAATCAATCGCACGTACATTGTGTAATTCGATGTCGTGAAAACGCATGATTTATTCCTTCTCTCCTGCCAGGCGGGCCAGCAAGCGAAGCGCATCGGCTGCTGCGGTGGTTTCAGATTCTGATAGGGGGCTACCGCTCTCGGTTCGTCCCTTACTCAAGACCGTTAGTTTTTCTGCAGCTATGAGCGGATAACCGGTGAGATTGAGATTAGAGATATCCCCCTCGGACGGAACCACCGTCAAATCGGAGCCACTTTCCCGGCGATAAAGTGCAGCGAAAAGCTGTTGATACTGCTCAAGTCGGTTTTCAAAGGTAGTCGACTCTGACAGTGTCACGGTTCCTCGCAATGAATACTTCACCGCTGTGTCTGTCTTCGCCTCGATACCGTCCAGTTCAGCAAAGAACTCATCGAGGTCTTCCGCGCCAGTGATATCCATGTCTATGGCATGAAAAGCCCACTGCCCCACTCGGTGGGAGGCCACGGTAACTGAGCCTTTTTCGGGGCCGCTCTCTACAATGTCGACGACGAGTGCATTGCCGGAATCCCGTTCTTTGTCGTCGTACGCTGTGGTTTCGTGTGCGCCGGAGAAATAAACTCTGCCAGCATGATCGAGTTGGCTCGTGGAGTGGGAATCCCCCAGCGCAACATAGTGCAACGCCCCGCGGTCAATAGCTTGTTCCAAGCTGGTCAGATCAATGGTGGCTCCTGCATCAGCACCAAAGCCTTCTACTTGGCCGTGTGCGACCATCACTCGGATTCCATCGGCGGGCTCAAGCTCCGTGGCTATTTCCGCCACGATGTCGTCTGCCGAATACTTGCCGCGCACTGGCACACCGATGAGTTCCACCCCGTCACGGATTGCAATGGGCGCGCTGTCGCGAATTACGTAAACTCCTCGGTCTTCCAAAGATTCGAAAGCACTACGTCGATAAATGGAAGAAGCATCAAGCGCATCATGGTTGCCGGGTAGGAAATACACCGGCACGGGTAGCTTGGCGATTCGCTCAAGAGCCCGCAAAAACACCTTGTCCGGCAATGTGTTGGAATCGAACACGTCTCCAGCGACGACAATGAACTCAGCGCCTTCGCTAATCGCCAACTCGCCGATGCGATCGATGGCGTTGAGTCGACTTTCGTGGAACCTAGCTTGGGCTTCACCGCCGTCGAGCTCTAGGAACCACCGAGTCATTCCCAGTTGCCAATCTGAGGTGTGAATGAATTTCATGACTAGCGCTCCTTTTGTCCCAGGCTCAGCGATTCCTGCAGATGTTGCCAACAATCTTCCAAATCAGCGACTGCACGAATGGTCTCTCTCGAAATTACGCAGGTTGGCTGCAATGCTTCATGCAGCAAACTGCGGTCGGTAACTGTTAGTGGGTCAATAACCTCGAGCGAAGGAACACTGACTCGTTCCAAATCATTGCCCCAGTAGTCGGCTTCGACAGCGAAAAGTTCGGCAACCTTCTTCTGCTCGTTGTCACCGCTATCTTTTCCACCAGCGTCATTCGACTTCTGGGCGGTTTTATTGGGATTCTCCCGAACCGCGCCACCAAGCCCGAGGCGCTTCGGCGCAGTCCGGTTTCGCAGCTGTGTTAGTTCCTGAAGCCGGCGTTGCAATTCGCGCTGCGGATAATCGCGCAGCTGTAGTAGCGACAGCGGATCGCGGTCGATATCAGCGACAAGTTGAGCGGCAACTGCAACGGTGTGCTTACACACAGGTGCCGGGTCCGGGCAGGTGCATTCGCTGTAAATGTGCTCTTCGCCATCGCACAACAGCATTTCCATCTGCTCATACGGCAACTCGCCGTGCTCAAACTCTGTGAAGGCCGACGGATTGTTCACCAACCACCGCAGTACGTCGTCAGTTTGTTTCTGCTCCCGCCGTGGGAACCGAATAAAGACTGAAAATGGTTCCGGCTGGCTGCCCTGCACTTCACCGATGATGTAGCCATCCGCGATTCGAAGCCCCAGCACATTGCCGTCGAACCTGTACTTCTCACCTCTGTGAACACGACCCGAATCAGCGCCACGGATGATGAACTCCCACACCCACCGGGCAAAAGTAGTACGTGGCTCGACCGCCACGCGCGCTGCGGTTCCACGTCGCTGCTGTCCGGTAAATGCACCAGCCCAGTCCTGGGTGGCCAGGAGCTTTTCAATCGTCGAGCTGGTTGCTGGCGCGCTTCGCGCCGTAGTCCTTTTACGACCACGCTTTCCAGAGGGCCCCTTGCCAAACTCGGCAAAGATGACATTGTCGCCCCATGTCACGTCTCCGTCACCGGCCATCAGTACCACCTCTTCTGGACCCTAAACGGGGTCACATTGTTGGGAATCGAATCGTCATCCGAGATTGTGGAGTCCGATGCCGTGCCCTCCGGGTTCACCCCATCGGTCACCGTCCCACCGGACTTTGACTCCGCTGCGTCCATCGATTCACGCAGTGACTGAATCTTGTCCTTGTCCAATTGCCACAGAGACCGCAAACGGTGAAAGTCCATCTCCGTCAGCTTGGTTTCACCAGCGCGCACAACCGCATCCGCCAATTCTGCCTTCTCGAAAATCAGCTCGTCGATACGCTCTTCAAGCGTTCCCACACTGACCAGCTTGTGCACGTGTACGTCTTTACGCTGACCGATGCGGTAAGAGCGGTCCGTGGCCTGGTTTTCAACTGCTGGATTCCACCACCTGTCAATGTGAATGACGTGGTTGGCGGCAACCAGGTTGATGCCAACACCTGCCGCGAGAGTAGACAGCAAAATGATTGGTGGGCCGTCCGGGGCATTAAACTCTGCCACTACTTTCTCGCGCTGTGCCGGAGTCATTGCCCCTTGGATAAACGGAATGTCCACGCCCAGGCGCTTGCTGAAATGAGGGGCGAGCATCTTGCCGAACTCCACGAACTGCGTGAACACAAGCGCGCGTTCACCGTTTTGGACAATCTCATCGACGAGCTCTTCCAGCCGTGCAACCTTGCCCGAGCGATGCTGCCCATGATTAAGCAGCCCTGAGCCGTCGTGCTGGTAGTGCGCTGGGTGGTTGCAAATCTGCTTCAACTTCATGATGCCGCCGAGGATGATGCTCTTTCGCCCGAAGTTGCCAGAGCGATTCCGCTTCGAGCGCTTGAGCTTGTCCTCGATGTCCTTCACAGCTTCCTGATACAAGAAAGCCTGCTCCGTCGTGAGAGGAACCATCTCCACCTGCTCATTCTTCTTGGGCAGGTCCGGCGCAATAGCTGGATCCGACTTGAGTCGGCGCAGAATAAAAGGTGCTGTAATCGACTGCAATTGCAGTAGCATTTCCGCATTCCCATCACGCTCGATGGGAATCGCAAACTTGTTGCGAAATGCATTCGCCGACCCCAGCATGCCTGGATTACAGAAATCCATGATGGTGCGCAGCTCGCCCAAGTCGTTTTCCACCGGAGTACCAGTCATGGCGATGTTGTGCCGCGAGCCCAGGCTCCGCAGCGCTCTGGATACCTGGGCGTTGGGGTTCTTAATTGCCTGTGCTTCGTCAGCAATCACATGATCCCACTGCACTTGGGCGAGTTCGTTCACATCGCGGGTAGCAACACCATAGGTCGTCACAACAACATCGTGTTTTCCGATAAATTCTTGTAGTTCCCCACCATGAGGGCGGTTTGAACCATGCAGCAGCCCAACCTTAAGCTCTGGAGTGAACTTTGCCGCTTCTGCTGCCCAGTTGCGCAACACACCTGTGGGAACCACCAGCAGCGAAGTCTTGTGCCCTTGAGCCGTAGCATCTGCTTTCCGACGGCAGCGCTCATACTCCAACAGCGCCAGAATTTGCACAGTCTTACCGAGCCCCATGTCATCCGCGAGAATGACACCAAAGCCGCGGTTGGACATATCCGCCAGCCACTCCACACCGCGCTGTTGATACTCCCGCAGCTCACCGACAAAACTCGGTGGCACCTCGACCGACTCTGCGAGGGCCGTGGAACCGTCTGAGTACTTCGACACCAACGCCTTGAGCCAAGAGGGGTCCCTGGGGGCGACTGGCACTGCTGCTGGAGCTTGCGACTCTAAGCCACCGTCGAAGACCAGCTCTTTCAGGGTGGCTTGCCCCTTACCGGTTTCCTCCCCGGCCTTGGTCTGCTCCACCAAAAACTTCAGGGCTTCCCTAGCTACCTCTGGGTTCGCGTGCACCCAATGGTCTCGCAGATGCACTAGCCCCGTACTCGATGCAGCGAGCTCACGCATTTCCGCTTCCGTCAGTACGGCATCCCCCACGGCCAGCTTCCACTCGTAATCAACCAGTTGGTCAAATCCGAGTTTCGGTTCCGAACGGCGCCCAGCAGGCCCCGTCGGATCTAACTGGACGACTTCAGTGTGCAACTGCAGGGTGGTCTCCACTGACTTCCAGTTCGGCGGCAGCATCACATCGATATCAACCTTTGCCAGCTGCGAGATGCCATCAGTCATAAGCTCTATCAGCTGCTCTGAGGTCAGCAGCAGATCCAAGCCCGGGTGTCCCGCTGCTTTCGCATATTTGAGCGTTGGGAATGCCTCCTGTGCCGCCAATAGCTGCGGGCGAAGCAGCGACAGCACGGACCGGCGACACATTTCTGGATTCAGGCGCTCCGGAGCTGCGACGCCGATGCGGTAGTACATCCGCAATGGCCATAGAGTCTCATGTTCCACCGCAGCTGAACGAGGATTGAAGCGAGTTACTGAGCCGCCTTCTTCATCCGCTCGATTCCGCAACTCCAACAGCTGCGGAAGATCCACATCCGGCAAGTCTTCCAGCTGGCCTTCAAAACCAACAGGTTCCTGCACCATTAGCTGCAGACGAACATCCTCACCATCGGCCGACAGCCTCCACTTTGCCAGTGACTGCGCCACCCCCGGCGTCGCACGCCCCAGGGACTGAGACTGCAACAACGACCGCACGAAACTCTGCCGCTGTTCTGCCGGTTCATCCAGATCGGCCAGAAGCGCGTTGGTGACCCAATGAAACATCCGATTGATGAAATCCTCAGCCACCGTGGCGCCTCCGTTATCAATCAATACCGGTGGTGTACGAGAAATGACCTGACTCTGCCAAGCAATCTCACTCAGCCCCTCCGACATCCGCCACGTCGGCCACCACTCATTGTCTTCCCACGTCAGCGCCACCAATGCCCGCCCAGAGCGTGCGAAAGCATCCAATCCCTGTACAACATCCACAAAGAACCGAAGATCCGGTGCCATCGCCGCCGAGGAAACTTCCTCCTGCAATTGCACCAGTGCCGTCACCGCAGCCCATGGCGGGAACACCCATGTGGGTACCGCTTTCTCTACTGCCCGCCCCTTCGGTGTGCGCAGTTTTAGCGTCAGTTGCGCTCGACTCCCCTGGTCCAGCACTGCAAAAAGCCGACGCTGATGCGCCGGGACTTCCAGCAAATCCACGTCCGCAATAATCCGGTGCCCCTCTGGCCGCTCCACCCATAGGTGAAGACCCGAATCATCTTTCCAGACCGCGTGCAGCAGCAACGGCACCGCTGACTTAGCAACTTGGTCCATTACTTCCTCCCCACTGCTTGCTCAGTCATCACCGTCTAATCACCCGGCGACTTCGCCACCAGATATTTGTTCAATGAAGATTCTGCCACGCACCCCGGATCAGCTTTTCCACCACACCACAACATTAGCACGCATGTTCGAATTATGTATCTTGCAAAAATTACTCCTCCTCTACCCAAATACCCCTTTTCCCAGGTAATTTGTCGCACTTAACCGATTTTTAAAAGCTTTTTCAACGCTTCTTATCTTGCAATGCAGCGCATCACATGAAAACGTCGTATAGGCCACAAGAATTAAAAATGTGTGACTCGTGCAATAGTTCTGCCATGGTTCGCATGTGCCAGTAGGCTCCGCTGACTGTCGAAGATAGTCCGGAAGCTGAAGCTGTGCTGAATCGCGAACCGCAGGTTCCACCGTGGACGTCGGCCACTTTTTGGCTCGATGCTGCCGCGGCGCTGTGAACGTCGTCAAGCAGACTTGATTAAGCGAAACTGAGTTGTGCGCCGAAAATGCTTTTTGGTGCGCTAGGTAGTGCGCGAGTCCGACTGTACGACTAATAAATAATGAGGAGTTGCCCTGTGGACCAACACACATGGTTCATCATCGCACTAGTCATTTATCTGCTGTTGATGGTCTACATCGGTTGGACCGGATGGAAAAAGACTGCAGAGTATGACGAATACATGATTGGCGGCCGCGGCCTACATCCGTTCGTCGCGGCACTGTCAGCGGGTGCATCGGACATGTCCGGCTGGCTGCTGATGGGTCTGCCCGGCGCGATTTACCTTTCGGGTCTGAACCAGACCTGGATTGCAATCGGCCTGGTCGCAGGCGCATGGCTGAACTGGAAGTTCACCGCACCACGCCTGCGTAGTTACACCAAGATTGCTCGTAACTCGATTACCGTGCCGTCGTTCCTGGAGAATCGTCTGCACGATACGTCGAAGGTGCTGCGCGTTGCCGCAGGCCTGATTATTTTGCTGTTCTTCACCTTCTACGTCTCCTCGGGCATGGTGGCAGGTGGCCGTTACTGGGAGTCGACGTTCGGTGGCAACTACCTCGTCGGCATGCTGTTGGTAGCGGCTATCACTGTCGCGTACACCCTGTTCGGTGGCTTCCTGGCGGTGTCTTACACAGACACGGTGCAGGGCATCATTATGTTCATCGCACTGCTGGCGGTTCCGACTGTCGGCATCATCTACCTAATCAACAATGGCAACTCCGCCTCGGACATCTTCAGCTTTGCTGCTAACAACCCCTACCCGGGCAGCGAGGGACAGCCGGTTGAGGCCTTCTTCGATCCGTTCGCTGGCATTCCGCTAATCACGATTATCGGTCTGCTCGGCTGGGGTCTGGGCTACTTCGGCCAGCCGCACATTATCGTTCGCTTCATGGCTCTGCGTAGTGCAAAGGACGCAACCGAGGGCCGCCGCTGGGGCGTTGGCTGGCAGGCACTGTGCATGCTCGGCTCCGTCCTCGTGGCGCTGACCGCAACTGTTTTCTTCGCTACGAACCCAGATGCTTCGGTCACTGATGCGTCTTCCTACGAGACCATCTTCCTGGACATGACCCGCATCCTGTTCCACCCGCTGATTGCAGGCCTGATTCTGACTGCAGTACTGGCAGCAATCATGTCCACCATTTCCTCGCAGCTGCTGGTGTCTTCCTCCGCGCTAATCGAGGACCTGTTCAAGGCAACGGTCAACAAGTCCCTGCGTCCGAAGACCTACATGGCTCTCTCCCGCGTCGCCGTCGCGCTGATCGCCATCATCGCCGCAATCATCGCTGCTAACCCGAACAGCTCCATTCTGGATCTGGTTGGCTTCGCGTGGGCTGGCTTCGGCTCGGCATTCGGCCCGGTGCTGCTGGCCGCCCTCTACTGGTCGCGCCTGAACACGCCAGGTGCTGCTGCCGGCATGATCACCGGTGCGGTTGTCTCCTTCGCATGGGGCATGAGCTCGCTCAGCGACACTCTCTACGAGATCGTCCCGGGCTTCGCCGCTGCAACTGTCGTGATGATCATTGTCACGCTGCTTACCAAGGAGCCGAACGAGAAAATCAAGGAAGAGTTCGACCACGCAGCAAAGCAGGCTCTGGTCTAACGCTTTGATCTAGGCTTGGCCTCCGCTAGCCCCGCAGGCTAGCCCCGGCGCATACCTACAAGGGAACCGAAAAAGTATTTTTCGCGCCCAACTAGGTATGCGCCCTTTTTTATTTGCCATCCTGGCCGCCTCCCTGACTGCCGCCTTTGTCTCATCCTTTGCGCTTACGCGAGTTCTCGTCACCTCCTCCCCCGCGGGCTCGGAGACGGAAGCCGTCGTCAAGCAACTGCGCACCGTACGCGTCGTCGCCGACCGCCCCACCGTCACCGGATACAAGCGCGAGCGCTTCGACGTCTGGGCAGGTTCTGCCGATTGCAATACACGCCATAAAGTGTTGGCGGCGTGGTTCGGGGGCTCTGCGTGTTCGCTTGACGACGGCTCCCCGCGCGAAATCCCTGACCCTTACACGGGTGACCCGGTTGGTGCGCATGAGGTCGATATCGACCACATTTATCCGTTGGCAGCGGCGTGGGATTTCGGAGCCTACGCCTGGGATCCCGAGAGGCGTCGGCAATTTGCCAACGATATCGAGACCAACCTCGTGCCCACGCGAAGCGCGGTCAACCGGGATAAAGGAGATGCCAGCCCGGCGGAATGGCTTCCCGAGGATGCGAAGGCGTGTGACTACTCGCATCGTTACTTAGCGGTGGCCATTAAATGGGACCTGCCCGTATCGTCGGCAGACTGGAAGGCGATGGCCACTGCGTGTGGAATCCGCGCGAGGAAAGGCACGAAATAGAGAAAATAGTGCGAGCACGTTAAGTTAAGGACTGGTCTTAATAAAGAAATATCCAGGCCACTCCTCGCTTGAACGCGAGGCCTACATTCAGTCGTGGAAAGGTAATACGTGCAAAACGTAGTTCTTATGGTTCACGTCCTAGCGGCAATTCTGCTGCTTGGACCGGTGACTGTCGCAATTTCGATGTTCCCGAAGCTCGCGCTTGCAGCCCGCGGCGGAGAGGCTGGAACGGTCGGCTCCGCGCGCACCATGCACGCCATTTCGCGCACCTACGGCATGTGGTCGCTGCTCGTGCCGCTGCTCGGCTTCGGTGTCATGTTCACCGATGTGTCGGCCTACATGAAGTCCGGGGCAATGCACGCCGCAATCCTGCTGGCGATCATCGCCTGGGCACTGCTGTTCTTCCTGATTATTCCGCGTCAGCGTCTGATGATGGCCGGCCTCGGCATCGCTGACGAAGACGAGGATGTCAACGACCCGGAGTTCATCGAACGTCGCAAGAAGGCTGACGAGCTCGACTGGGACAAGCAGAAGGGCCAGCTGGCCATGTTCTCCGGCATCTTCTCCCTGCTGTGGGTTGTCGCCGGCATCCTGATGTTCTTCATCTAGGGTTAAGTGACAAAAAGTGTGTCCGCTCGGTG
>NZ_KV836159.1:0-88469 GCF_001838255.1 Corynebacterium sp. HMSC073B01
GCCCGGAAAAGACACACTTTTCTTTACTTAACCCTTACCTACCCCATTATCCGCGTACTTTTGCGCCCTAGAAATCAAGAAAGCCAGGTAGGAAACATCGTCCTACCTGGCTTAATTGCTCCTCCAGCTGGACTCGAACCAGCAACCCTTCGATTAACAGTCGAATGCTCTGCCATTGAGCTATGGAGGAATATCCACCGCACAGAACCGGCTAAACCGAACTTCGGCCATGCCGTTCCTTGCGACGGATAGATACTTTACCCAGACCCCTTGAAACTCACAAATCGCCAGGTCAAAGGTCAATTTATACCTTCTTTTCCCACACGTCATGACACCGTTGTGAGTTCTCAGAGCCACGCAATCCACGCAATCCACGCAACCTCACACAGCGCCCACAAAGCTCCTACCAGTACTGAAAACGCTTTCCATCATGCACTTTTCATACCGCGTTCATACGATGGGGCTTATGTCTGAACAAACCAACGGAACCGAAAACACCGAGCAAACCGCACGCGTTGTGCGCGGCGTTATCGCCCGCGAAAAAGGCGCACCTGTAGAACTTACTGATATCTGCATCCCGTCCCCGGGCCCGAACGATGTCATTGTTGACATCCAGGCCTGCGGCGTCTGCCATACAGACCTGGCTTACCGCGACGGCGATATCACCGACGAGTACCCGTTCTTCCTCGGCCACGAGGCCGCAGGCGTGGTCTCCGAGATTGGCGAAGAGGTCACGCATGTTGCCGTCGGCGATTTCGTCGTCCTCAATTGGCGCGCCGTCTGTGGCGAGTGCCGCGCCTGCAAGCGCGGTGAGCCACAGTACTGCTTTAGCACTTTCAACGCCTCCAAGCCCATGACGCTTGCCGACGGCACCGTCCTCACCCCAGCACTTGGAATCGGCGCTTTTGCGGATGCCACCCTCGTCCACGAGGGCCAGTGCACCAAGGTCGATTCGGCAGCCGATCCGGCCGTTGCGGGCTTGCTTGGCTGCGGTGTCATGGCCGGCATCGGTGCGGCTATTAACACCGGCGAGGTTAAGCGCGGTGAATCGGTAGCCGTCATCGGCTGCGGCGGCGTTGGTACCGCAGCTATCGCCGGTGCCAAGCTGGCCGGCGCTAGCAAGATTATTGCCATCGACATCTCGGACGAGAAGCTGGATACCGCCCGCGAATTCGGCGCGACCGAGACCATTAACTCTGCGGAGCTGGCTAAGAGCGATGAGGGCACCGGGGAAGAGGATCCCGTCGTTAAGCGAGTGCGTGAGCTGACCGACGGTTTCGGTGCTGACGTCGTGATTGATGCGGTCGGCCGCCCGGAAACCTACAAGCAGGCGTTCTACGCCCGTGACCTGGCTGGACGCGTTGTTCTGGTCGGCGTTCCGGCGCCGACAATGGAGCTGGACATCCCGCTGGCGGATGTGTTTAGTCGCGGTGGTGCGTTGAAGTCGTCCTGGTACGGCGACTGCCTGCCGGAGCGCGACTTCCCGATGCTGGTGGATCTGTCGTTGCAGAACCGTCTGCCACTAGAGGGCTTCGTGACGGAACGCATTGGCATTGAGGATGTTGACGAGGCCTTCGAAACCATGAAGGCCGGTAAGGTACTGCGATCGGTGGTGACGCTGTGAACAAGGATTTGAGGGTTGACCACGTTCTCACGTCGGGCACGTTCTCGCTCGATGGTGGCACGTGGGACGTAGACAACAACGTATGGGTGCTCGGCGATGACCGTGAGGTCATTGTCATCGATGCGGCGCATGAGGCGCAGCCGATTATTGATGCGGTGGATGGCCGCAAGGTAAAGGCGATTGTATGCACCCACGCGCACAACGACCACATCACTGTGGCCCCTGAACTGCAGGAGAAGCTCGACGCTCCCCTGCTCGTCCACCCGGGCGACCAGATGCTGTGGGATCAGTCCTGGCCGGACCTGGCGCACGAGGATCTCGCGCATGGTCAGCGCCTGGAGATTGCAGGCACGGAGGTTGTCATTATTAACACTCCGGGTCACTCCCCTGGCTCGTGCTGCCTGTACGTGCCGGAGGCCGCGGAGCTGTTCTCTGGTGACACGCTGTTTTCCGGCGGTCCGGGGGCGACCGGTCGGTCCTACTCGGATTTCGACACGATCATTAACTCCATCCGCGACAACCTGTTGACTCTGCCTGCGGAAACGACTGTCCGCACGGGTCATGGCGACCACACGACGATTGGCCGCGAGGCTCCGCACTTGGAAGAGTGGATTCGCCGCGGCTACTAGTCGCTAGCCGCTGACGGGTGGCTGGCGCCTAGAAACCGCTAGCCACTAGCTACTCAAACACGACCTTGACCGCCTCTGCTTGCAGTTCGCGGCGGTACTGCTCCATCGCGAGCAGGTCCGCGAACAGCGAGTTGTAGGCGGTTTCGTCGTCTGAGGGGCGCATTCGTGAGAGCATCGCCTTCAGCTGTGCAATTTGGTCACCGACCCACACCTCCTGCAACCGCGCCAGAATCGCCTGCGCATACGGGCGCAGCGTCTCTGCATCGACGGCGATTTGCTCCACGCCCAGCTCAGTCACGAGATGCTTGACGACGTCCTCCCGCGCCTGATCCATAATTGCGGTCGCCCAACTATGTGGCTGTGTGGCCGCTTCCCCGCAGGCACCACCTGCAGCCATGATGGCATCGAATACCGCCCGGTAGGTCGGATGCCCAAAGGTCTCGGGTGCGAGCGCATCGAATACCGGGCCGGTGGTGGCGGGCTCTTGAATTGCCAACTTGAGAGCCTCACGCTGCGCATAGAGCACAGGGTCCCGCGGGTTTGGATACGGCAGTGCCGGGTTGCGCCGGCGCCGCGCTTCCTCTGCCTCTTCGCGGGCACGGGCCTCTTCTTGGCGACGCTGGTAGGGAGTGCGCTTTTCATTCTGTGGCCGACTGGCCTCCTCGCGGACGCGCTGCACCAGCTCGGCTTCATCATTCCAGCCAATCCAGCCGGCAACTTCGCGGGCATACTCATCGCGCAACGCCGCGTCCTTGAGCTGGGCCAGGACAGGCACCACTCGGCGCAGCCCGGAGACCCTGCCATTAGCGGTGGTCAGGTCATAGTCGGCCAGAAGTGTGCGGAGGACAAATTCGATCAATGGCCGTCGTGAAGCAACGAGATCGCGGACTGCGGCCTCGCCCTTCTTCTGGCGCAGATCACACGGATCCATGCCGTCCGGCGCGACCGCGACGTAGGACTGGCCGGTGAAGTTCTGCTCCCCCTCGAAGGCGCGCATGGCGGCCTTTTGCCCTGCCTCGTCGCCGTCGAAGGTGTAGATGAGTTCGCCGCGGAAGAAGTTGTCGTCGAGCATGAGACGACGCAGCAGCTGGAGGTGCTCCTCGCCGAAAGCGGTGCCACAGGACGCGACGGCTGTGGTCACGCCCGAGGCGTGCATGGCCATGACGTCGGTGTAGCCCTCCACGATTACAGCCTGATGACCAGCGGCAATATCCTTCTTTGCCAGATCCAGGCCGAAGAGGACCTTGGACTTCTTGTACAGCATGGTCTCGGGCGTGTTCATGTACTTGCCCAGATTGTCATCGTCAAAAAGCTTGCGGGCACCAAAGCCGATGACATCGCCGGACATATTGCGGATCGGCCACATGAGACGACGGTGAAAACGATCGATCGGCCCCATACGCCCCATCTTGGAAAGACCCGCCTTGTCCAACTCCTCGAAGCTAAAGCCCAGGCGCTGCAGGTGCTTGGTTAGAGTGTCCCAGCCGGCCGGCGAGTAGCCACAGCCGAACTGGGCCGCGTGCTCGGCGGTGAAGCCGCGGTTTTCCAGAAACTCGCGCGCGGGCGCTGCCGCTGGAGTGGAGAACTGTTCGCGGTAGAACTTCTGTGCCTCGCGGTTTGCGGCGATGAGACGCTGGCGAGTTCCCGGTTCCTCGCGACGGCCCGTGCCGCCGCCCTCATAGTTAATGTGGAAGCCAATTTTCTCCGCGCAGGCTTCGACAGCCTCCGGGAACGACAGGTGTTCCATCTCCATGAGGAAGCTGAATACATCACCGCCCTTGCCGGTGGAAAAGCAGTGGTAGTAGCCATGATTGGGGCGTACGTGGAACGACGGCGTGCGCTCGTCTTTAAAAGGCGAAAGCCCTTTCAGAGAATCCGCGCCAGCCGGTTTGAGGTTCACGTATTCTGCAACGATCTCCTCAATCGGAGTCCGTTCGCGGATTGCCGCGATATCGGAGTCCGGAATTCTTCCCCTAGCCATGAAAATAACCTTACCCAACCCGTCCAATCGACTCCGCCGTAGAGGTTTCGCTTACCGACGAGCCGCCCGCGCCCAGCCCATAACGTGCCGGCGGCGGCCGATATGGAAAGATACTAGCCATGGCTGAGTGGAAGAAGATTGCGAGCGGCGTAGGCGCTGCCGCCCTGGTGCTGGCTGGTAGTTATTTCGGGCTCGATGGCGGAGACCAGAACTCTACGGCATCCGAGAACTCACAGGGGTCGCAGAATACCGAAACGCAGACTTCCGCTGCGCCCAGCGCGAAACCAGGCCCTAAACCTGGCCCCAACTCGGGCAGCAACAAGGCTGGCACCAAGGGTGCCACCTGCGCAGTAGATACCCTGCCGCAGGAGGCCGACGATGTCATCGACCGCATCCTGACCGACCAGGACCACATCTATTCGCAGCACGACGGCAAGCACTTCGGCAACTACGAGGGACGCCTGCCGAAGGAGCGCGGTGACTACTACCGCGAATACACCGTGACCACCCCGGGCAATTCCAGCCGCGGTGCACGCCGCATCGTTGTCGGCGGCGGTTCCGAAAATGACCCGGATGTCTGGTACTACACCGACGACCACTACGAGAGCTTCTGCGAAATTCCTGACGCGGAGGAGTGAGCCAAAGTATCACTGCGGAATTAGCGCTACCCGATAAAACCGAGTTGATTTGCGCTCCGGGCAACAAGAACGATGCCAATTATTGCTGCCACCCACAAAACAGTGACCTTTGTTTCATATTCCAACCGGGGGATAACGCTCACTACCCGGTTGTAGACCTTATCTCCAAAGGCTGCGAAGAGCACTCCAACAATGACTGCGGGCGAAATCATCACTACACAGTAGAGCGCGAGGATAAGCAGTTGCACTGCGAAAGGCACTGCCATCGATTCAATAATTCCGATTGCCGCCAAGTACGGCAACATCGTACCGACCTCGACAACTGCTGCAGCTAAGGCTAAACCCACCATCGCAGGGAGACCGGCAGAACCTTTCTTAGTGTCCTCCGACCGAGATTCAATTACCTCTTCGACGGTCCGTTTCTTGGGATTCGGTGCCAGGATTCCGTAAGCAGCTAACAAAATACCCAACACCATCATCACCCAACTGAACAAAGTGTTGGATGCAATGCCCGAGACTGCGTCTAAAGCCTGACGCAGGCCGAAAAAGAGCGCGATGCCAACCGCAAAGTAGGACAAGACAATTGTCCCTAAATAAGTAACGTATTCGGCACCCCTCATCCTCCGCCAGACGATGAGCAGCACTACTGGAATCAGCAGGGTTCCAGCACTGAGACTGTCAAGAAGCGCAAGCCCCACAAGAACAAGATAGTCCATCTCCATCACTCCCTCGTACATTCGTATAGTAAACTATCATACAGTCGTACGGGAAGTGGCGCGAATGAAACCCCAAAGGAGTTTTAGGATATGAGCATGATGTCACCTCAAGAAAAAGCCATTTCCGATGCAGCAATCAAAGTAATTGTTAACCAGGGGTTCGACGTTGTCAGCGTTCGAAAAGTGGCTCAACAGGCGGGCGTAGCCCCTGGAACAGTGCAGTATTTTATGGGCACGAAAGACGAACTACTCAGCAGGGCACTTCTGCGCTCGGCAGCACGACAGCATGAAAGAGTCTCGTCGTTACGCTTTCAATCGAATACCTCGCCGCTAGAACAGCTCCACCGCTCCCTGCTCGAACTACTCCCCATCGGCCCAATACAGCGCGAAGACGCAGCACTGTGGGTTATCCTCGGTGCCGCTGCATCAACACGCAAAGTCCTGGCCCAGGAGTACCAGAACGAACTCAGTAGATTCCAGGACCATCTCATTTCAGCACTGTCCGCCGCAGACGTCCCTGGAGATATAGCTCAGACGGCCCGGCTCATCACAGCTATCGTAAATGGACTAGCCCTCGATTACATGCATGCGAAGCCCGACGCAGAGACTACGAAGGCGCTTTCCGATGACCTCAGTAGTAGCCTTCAGCGGATACTTCAAAAATAGTAATCGCTGACAGCACTACCCCCACGCCGCAGCCACACCAGCAATCTGGCGATCAAGCCGCTCTACACGCGATTCCGTCATCGACGCTAGCTGATCAACGATAACCCGCAGCCGCGCTTGGTCACTCTCCGCCCGGGAATAGAGCCACTGGAACATCGGATCAAGCGTCCCTGGAGCACCTTCCTGCAGATACTCGGCCACCCGGAAAAGACGATCGCGTTCACGCTCCTGACGGCGAATATGACGCGGAAGATCCATCACATACAGCACGGCGATGGTCTTCAGCATGGTGACCTCCGCCAGAATCGAGCTGGGCACGGCGAGGTCCGCGTCGTAACGCCCGAGCGGAAGCGTCGACCCGGAGGCAGCACGCGTACCCGCGACGGAAGCCGTGACGAAACGGCCGACCAGCTCCGAGGTCATCCGTTTCAGCGCGACCAGCGAGCGCAGCGAACCATCATAGGACGCCGCAGCTGATACCACCGGCAAGCTGGCAAGACGCCCGGCAGCCTCGACGAGCTCCGCTGGATCGCCACCAAATGCGGCAGCGCCCTTGTCAGCGAGCGCGGCCAGTTCCACCGTGTCCCACAGAACACCCAGGTCAACGCGGCCAGAGACGATGCCATCCTCGACATCGTGGACGGAATAGGCGACATCGTCAGACCAGTCCATAATCTGCGCCTCAAGACACTGCTTGCCGTGCGGAACGCCCTGGCGAATCCACTGCAGAATCGCAGCATCTTCCTGGTAAGCCCCGTACTTGTGGCGGAGCTGACCATCGGGACCGATCGGTGTCCACGGGTACTTACAAGCCGCATCGAGCGCCGCCCGAGTGAGATTGAGTCCGCAGGGCTCACCTGTACCATCGAGCACCTTCGGCTCGAGGCGAGTGAGAATACGCAGCGTCTGCGCGTTGCCCTCAAACCCGCCGCACCCAGCAGCAATCTCGTTGAGGGCGCGCTCGCCGTTGTGACCATACGGCGGATGCCCGATGTCATGCGTCAGGCCGGCCAGCTCTGCGAGATCCTCATCTGCACCCAACTCGCTGGCGATTCCGCGGGAAATCTGCGCGACCTCCAGCGAGTGAGTCAGGCGTGTGCGCGGAGTATCGCCCTCCCCTGGCCCCACAACCTGGGTTTTGTCAGCCAGCCTGCGCAGCGCTGCGGAGTGCAGGACGCGGGCGCGATCTCGCGCAAACGCCGCCCGGTGAGATTCTAAGGACTGCACCCCGGGCAGCAATGACTGCTTCGGAGACTCCTCGACAATACGAGCGAGTTCAAAAGATGAATACGAAAATTTACCGGCCACGTAATTATTGTTACGTATCCTTGTAGATATGTCTGACAGGAATCGCGTGTTTCGCCCCCTTTACCTTGCCGCATCGGGTGCTTTTCTCGGCCTGAGCTTGCCGCTAATTACTGCCGCGCTACCGGCACAGCCACCGGTTCACGCACCTGCTTCGCTGCTGGCACTCGCACCGTCAGCACCACTGTCGCACGCCGAGGCACCGACAGATGTGTCGGGCGAGGTGGCTGATCTCGCAGGTGTGCTGAGCAGCGGCGATGAAGCTCGTCTGAAGGAGCAGATTCAGCAACTCAAGACCGACAAGCGACTCCTGTTCTCGGTGTTTTACATCAAGAGCTTCGACGGCATTCAGGGCGAACAGTGGGCACAGCAGGCCTGGGAACGCCTCGGAGCTGCTGACAACCGCGGTGTCATCGTCGTCGCTGTGGAAGACCGAAACCTCGGCGCTTTCGTCGGAGACTCCTTCCCCCGCAACGCGGAGGCCATCAACAGAGCAGCTCAAGGGCAGCTGTTAGAGGACGATAACTGGGCGGCTGCGGGTGAAGCTGCCATCGCCGAGGCAGGCGGTGGCAGCGGCTCCGCCGGTGGGTGGGCGCTCGGTGCCGGCCTCGGTGGTGCTGCCGTTGTCGGTGGCGCCACCTGGGCCGTGGGCCGCCGCAATAAGAAGAAGCGCGATGAGGAGGAGATCGCTCGTGGCCGCAACATCGACCCCAAGGATGTCTCTTCGCTGGACTCGCTGAGCACCAGCTCGCTCGATGTTCTTGCGCACGATGAGATTGTCAGTACCGATGAGTCCATTCGCAAAGCCCGCACCGAGCTCGACCTCGCCCGCGCTGAGTTCGGCACCGAACGCATCCGCAGCTTCGACAACGCACTGAAGCACTCTCAGTCCACGCTCGAGCGTGCGTTTGCACTTCGCCAACAGCTTGACGACGGCTCCGTGTCCGACGAAATCGAGCGCCGCAGTGTCCTGCTGGAGATTATCTCCACCTGTGGTGTTGCGGATGACCAGCTCGACGGCGAGGCCGCAAACTTCCAGAAACTCCGCCAGGAGTTGATGAATGCTGAAGCGACGATTTCGAAGCTCACTCAGCGAAGTGTCGAGCTGCGTTCACGTATGCCGCGTGCCGGCGAAATTCTCGATGGTCTGCGCGCACGTTACGAAGAGCAGATGCTCAGCTCTGTGACCGACAATATCGACATGGCCACGGAGCACCTGAATCAGGCTGACCAGTCAATGTCTGAGGCCCGCCGCATCGCGGACCTACCTGCCGGTGAGCAAGGTGGTCTGATTGATGCGCTGTCGGCCACCGACTTTGCGCTCACACAGGCAGAGAGTCTTCTGGAGGCCATTGAACACGCCGATAGCGATATTCACGCTGCAGTCGCTGGACTGGCTTCCCTTATCGCCGAGGTCCGCGGTGAAATCGATGAGGCCTCGCACCTGATGTCGGCACCGCAAGGCGCCAACATCAACCGCGAGCGTCTCAATGCGGCCATCGAAGCAGGCCGTGAAGCACTCGGTGTGGCAGCCAATAAGTCCGAAGTGGATCCACTGAGTTCCTGGACCGCACTGACCGATGCCGATGAGCTACTCGACGAAGCCCTCGACTCCGCTCGAGACAAGGCCGCGTCGTTCGCCCGCGCTACCGCTACTTTGCAGCACAGCATGCAGGATGCCGACAATCACATTCGCGCCGCGGCTGACTTAATTGCTACCCGCCGCCGTGTGGTTGGCGCTGAGGCTCGCACTCGCCTCGCGGAGGCGCAGCGTGCTTACGGCTCTGCTCAGGGCTTGGCCAACGACGATCCGCGAAAGGCGTTGGCCTACGCACGTCGTGCGCGCAAGCTCGCGGCTGAGGCCGCTGACTTGGCCCGCCGTGACATCCGCCGCTACCAGGATCAGCGCCGCGGTGGCGGCAGCAACGGATCGATGGTCGCCGGCATGGTGCTGGGAAGCATGCTCAGCAACAACAGCGGCTTTGGTGGCAGCATCGGTGGCTTCGGCGGTTTCGGCGGAGGTTCGAGCCGACCAGGCGGCTCCGGCAGCACAATGGGCTTCTAGATTCCCGCCTAAATTCGCATCTGGCGTGGTCCATCCACAGACCACGTCGCCAGAGCGGCGGCAATCAGCCAGTCTTCGAAACTCCCCCGGAAGTCTCCTTTCTGGGCATAGACACCAAATACCCCTCGGCCTAGACTGTCCTCTCTGACGATTCGGGCGAGCTCATAGCCTGGCCGCTCGATGTCGAAGACCGTGCGAATTCCCCGTCCTTCTCTGTTTAGGACGAAAGAATCCCCCTCATCCGGATTCGTCATCACTAGCGCGTTCGTGCTAAAAAAGCGGGCTTTCACCTGCCAGCCACGCCCTTGTGACGAGGTGATCCAGAAAGCACTAAAGACCCCGTCCTGACAGCTCCAGCCGTCGGACAGGGCCTTTTGGTTCTCGTCGTAAACGACGCCGTCTGCAATAGTTGCTACACGATCCACACCCAAATCATATAGGCAATCAGCAAGAGCAAGCAGACAGTGAGAATCCAGGTAGAGGAAACCATGCGGGACTCCAGCACTCGACGAGCACTGTAGACCAGGAAGATCTTCTCCTCTTCCGGCAGCGCACGGCCCTCATCGGTGTCGAACTGCACCTCTGCGTGGCGCACGCCACGGGACGCACCGGTAAACTGACCCCACTTCTCGCCGGTCTTCGCATTCTCGATGACGTAGTTCGTCGATCCCTCGCACACCAGCTTGCCTTCAGGACGATCCGGCCCAAAGGTCACTGAAAGCTGCTTGGCTCGCGAAATCTTGTCACGGTCAGCAGCAACGGTCGAGAACACGCGGCCGTTGGGAAGCGTGGCGGAAACACGGTGATTAGCAGAGGCATCAATGACCCACTCCCCTTCCGGGGTGTTGAGGCGATCGCCCTGCTCATCACGGATGTACGTGCCGACTTCGGTGCTTTCCTTCAGAATCGGCCAGGTTTGCTCGGATTTTTCCCGAGAGCCGTCGCCGAGACTATAGGATTCCCAAAAAACTTCTTCGGCCATTAGCAGCCCACCAGGCGAGCTGCGAGGTAGCCTTCCAGCTCGTCAATCTTGACGCGCTCCTGCTCCATGGTGTCGCGGTCACGGACGGTCACAGCGTTGTCCTCGAGAGTATCGAAGTCAACGGTGACACAGAACGGAGTACCGATCTCATCCTGGCGACGGTAACGACGGCCGATAGCACCGGAGGTGTCGTAATCGACGGCCCAGTACTGGCGCAGCTTGTCCGCGACAGCCTCAGCGGTCGGAGTCAGGGTGTCCTTCTTCGACAGCGGCAGAACAGCAACCTTAACCGGCGACAGACGCGGGTCTAGCTTCAGCACGGTACGGGTGTCGGTGCCGCCCTTTGCGTTCGGCACCTCTTCCTCGGTGTAGGCATCACACAGGAAGGCCATCAAGGCGCGGGTCAGACCGAAGGACGGCTCAATGACGTACGGAACGTACTTTTCGCCGGTGACCTGGTCGTGGTAACGCAGGTCTTCCTTGGAGTGCTCGATGTGGCAGCCGAGGTCGTAGTCCGTACGGTTGGCGACACCCATCAGCTCGCCCCACTCGTTGCCCTGGAAGTGGAAGCGGTACTCGAAGTCAATCGTGCGTGCAGAGTAGTGAGCGCGCTCGTCCTTCGGAACGTCGAACTGACGCATGTTCTCCGGGTTAACGCCCAGGTCAATGAACCAGTTCCAGCAGGCGTCGACCCACTCATCGAACTTCTCTTCCGCCTGGTCCGGTGCGACGAAGTACTCGATCTCCATCTGTTCGAACTCGCGGGTACGGAAGATGAAGTTACCCGGGGTGATCTCGTTGCGGAATGCCTTACCGGTCTGGCCGATACCGAACGGTGGCTTCAGGCGAGCCGTGGTCATAACGTTCTTGAAGTTGACGAAGATACCCTGAGCGGTCTCCGGGCGCATGTAGTGCAGGCCCTGCTCATTGTCGACCGGGCCGAGGAAGGTCTTCATCAGACCGGAGAACATCTGCGGCTCGGTCCAGTTGCCCGGCTGACCGGTCTCCGGGTCCGGAACGTCTGCCAAACCATTGGCCGGCGGGTGACCGTGCTTGGCCTCGTAGGCCTCCAGCAGGTGGTCAGCGCGGTAGCGCTTGTGGGTGTGCAGGGACTCCACCAGCGGGTCGGTGAAGGTAGCGACGTGGCCGGAAGCTTCCCAGACCTGGCGCGGCAGGATAATGGAGGAATCCAGGCCGACGACATCCTTACGGCCGGTGACGAAGGTCTTCCACCACTGGCGCTTGATGTTTTCCTTCAGCTCCACACCCAGGGGACCGTAATCCCATGCCGAGCGGGTACCGCCGTAAATTTCACCACACGGGTAAACGAACCCCCTGCGCTTACACAGGTTGGCGACGGTATCGACAACTGACTTAGGTGCCACGGTCTAGACCACTCCTTATAAATGGCTTCGCATCGCACACCACACGCCTTTTCCGGGCACACAATTCAGCCCGTTCCGTGCGGCGAACGACATAATGAAAAGCAAAATGTACTGACCCCAACAGGCCAGTTAAAAGTTCCCCTATACTCTAGCGCATCTTGTCC
This sequence comes from Corynebacterium sp. HMSC073B01, assembly GCF_001838255.1. Lineage (NCBI taxonomy): Bacteria > Bacillati > Actinomycetota > Actinomycetes > Mycobacteriales > Corynebacteriaceae > Corynebacterium > Corynebacterium sp. HMSC073B01. Next base: position 12,156 of record NZ_KV836159.1, read on the forward strand.
AACCGATACCGGGTAGTGTCGGTTACATGGCTGGCGAAGATATGCACGAAGTTAGTTCTGGCGAAAACCCACGTGGTACGGGCTCCCCCGCTAGCACCGGGGCACACGCCTCCGCGCGGCCGGCCGCAACCCGCATCGGCCAGCGCAGTACTCGCCAACGCCGCGCCGTCGTGTCGATTATGAGTGAGGCCCCTAATTTTCGCTCCGCTGCTGACATTCATAAGTCGCTGACGGAACGTGGGGACAAGGTCGGCTTGACGACGGTCTATCGGACGCTCCAGTCCCTTGCAGAAATGGACATTGTCGATGTTCTGCACAATGCCTCCGGAGAGGCTCTGTACCGGCTGTGCGGTGACCACCACCATCATCACCTGGTCTGCACCGATTGCGGCAGCACCGTTGAAGTCGCCGGCGGCCCTGTCGAGCAGTGGGCGCACAGCCTTGCGGAGGAGCACGGTTTTAATCTGACCGGGCACACTGCTGAGGTCTTCGGCCTGTGCAGGGACTGCCAGAAGAAGTAGCCCGGGCTCCCTCCCCCCCCCTAAAAAAATATCGGCTCTAGGCCTTGCCGAACCTACGGTCGCGCTTTGCGTACTCCACCACTGCGGCGCGCATGTCATCCCGACCGAAATCCGGGAAAAGCTTGTCTTGATAGACCATCTCCGCATAGGCGGACTGCCAGATCAAGAAGTTGGACGTGCGCTGCTCGCCCGACGGACGCAAGAACAGATCAACATCCGGCATAGTCGGCTCATCCAGGAACTGTGCGAAAGACTTCTCGGTCAAGTCATATTCGCTGAGCTCCCCCGCTGCTGCCTGACGAGCAATCTCTCTAGCAGCATCAACAATTTCAGCGCGACCACCGTAGTTGACGCACATATACAGAGTTAGCGCGTCATTGTCCTTCGTCTGTTCCTCGGCAATCTCAAGTTCCTTAATCACCGAGCGCCACAGTCGCGGACGACGCCCTGCCCAACGCACGCGAACGTTCTTCGAATCCAGCTCATCACGACGTCGACGCAGCACATCGCGATTAAAGCCCATGAGGAATCGGACCTCATCGACCGAACGACGCCAATTCTCAGTGGAAAATGCGTAGGCCGACAGGTGCTTGACGCCCATCTCCAAACAAGCATCGACGCACTCCATCAGCACGGCCTCGCCACGCTTGTGCCCTTCGGTGCGTTTGAGCCCACGCTGTTCGGCCCATCTACCATTGCCGTCCATCACGAGCGCGATGTGATTGGGCACGAATTGCTGCGGTACAGGAGGATTCAACACGCTTCCTATTGTGCCCCACCGCTACTGTTTACTGCCAAAAAGCATCCACATGTTCCAGCGCCGGCACCCGGCGGCCCAGGTAGTACTGCAGGTACTTCGCCGTTAGGGTACGCGCCGTCGCCATCCGTCCCTCGAATTCGCTTGACGACGTATCGATGCCCGCCCATTGCTCATGAGCAAGCTGCCACATCAGATGCAGAACCTCGGTCGGCGGAGTATCTGCACCCGGTGGCCTGCAGTTGGTGCACACTGCTCCACCTAATGCGGGAGAAAACGCATGATGAGGCCCGGCTTTGCCGCAGCCTGCGCATTCAAAGAGGCTTGGCTGCCAACCTGCCTGCGCCATTGCTCGCAGGATGTAGGAGGTCAGCAACAAATCGGGGCGATGGCGACCGGCCGCAACGTCGTCGAGCGATTGGGTGGTGAGATCCCACAATTCGGGAGCCGGCACTTGCTCCTCGCCGACAATGCGTTCGGCGACGTCCAGGACTGCACACGCACAGGTGTAGCGCGCATAGTCGTCGACAAGCGGTGCTGCCCACGTGCGCACGGTATCTGCACCTGCGATAGTGGACAGTCCTCGGCGTGGGTAGATGTTGACATCCACGTCGACGAATGGCGATAGGCGGGAGCCGAAGCGGCTCTTCGCGCGCCGCACGCCTTTGGCGACACCGCGGACTAGGCCGTGGTCGCGGGTGAAAAGGACGATGATGCGGTCGGCTTCTCCGAGGTCGTAGCGGCGTACGACCAGCGCACGGTCGCGATACGGCTCGACCAACTTTTTAGAATCCCAACTTGCCCAGCTGCTTCGGGTCCGACTGCCAGTCCTTCAGCACCTTCACGCGCAGGTCGAGGTAAACATTCTGACCGAGCAGCGCAATGAGTTCCTTACGAGCCTTATGAATGGTGGTGCCCATGCGTCGACCGTCGCGCCCCATGAGGATGGACTTCTGCCCCGAACGCTCGACATAGATAACGGCGTGGACATCCAGGACGCCTTCGCGGTCCTGGTTTGGCAGCACCTCATCGATCTGGACTGCCACGGAGTGCGGCAACTCATCGCGCAGACCGCCGAGGGCCGCCTCGCGGATGAGCTCTGCCATCCGGGTGTGCAAATCCTCATCGGTGATGTGACCCTTCGGATACAGGCGCGGTCCCTCCGGCAATTGGGAAGCCATGACATCAATCAGCGTGTTGATGTTCTCGCCGGACTTCGACGACAGTGGCACAAGCTCGGCATCCGGACCGAGCAACTCCTGCAGCTCAATCAGGCGCTCAATAATGGTATCGCGCGAGACCTTATCCACCTTGGACACAATGCCCATGATGTTCTTGCAACCTTTGGAGACGTTCTCGTAAATCCAGCGGTCACCGGGGCCAATTTTCTCGTCGGCAGGCACGACCATCGCGACCAAGTCCACATCGGAGTAGGTCTCCTGAACCATGTCATTCAGGCGCTCACCGAGCAGCGTGCGTGGCTTGTGCAGACCTGGCGTATCCACGACAACAATCTGACAGTTCTCGCGGTGGACTACACCTCGGACTGGATGACGCGTGGTTTCCGGCTGGTTAGCGGTAATAGCGATCTTCTCGCCCACCAGGGAATTGGTCAGCGTGGACTTACCGGTATTCGGACGCCCCACGATAGAGACGAACCCAGAGCGAAAGCCCTCCGGCGCACTGTAATCATCAGCATCTCCGCCAAGTCCAGCATTGGCCAGCATGTCATCAAGATTGCCCATCAGTATCTTCTTCCTCGGAGTAAAACTCCGCAGTCGGCTCCACCACCACAGTGCGTACCCGCATACGACCACGACGGTCACGCGAGCCCTCGGCGGTAAACTTCAGTCCTGCATATTCTACGTACGAACCGGGCAGTGGCACACGTCCAAGCTCATATGCCAACAGACCGGAGACCGTATCCACCTCATCGGTGACCTCGTCATCGAAGACGAGTTGGCGCCCGTGGGCTTCGTCGTAAAGCTCTATGAGCTCGCCCAAGCTGAGGCGCGCCTGCACGCGGTAGGAGGCATCCCCCAGTGGTTCGATGGGGGCCTGCTCGGCCTCGTCGTATTCGTCGGCAATCTCACCGACAATCTCCTCGAGGATGTCCTCAATAGAGATAAGACCGGCGACCGATCCGTATTCGTCGATGAGAATGGCGATGTGATTGCGGGTGCGCTGCATTTCATCGAGCAGATCATCCAGTGGCTTGGAGTCGGGAACAAAAACGCAGTCGCGCATGACTTCGGAGACGCGAACACCGCGGCCACCATCAGTACGCGAGTACGTCTGCTGGACAATGTCCTTCAAGTAAATGACGCCGACGATGTCCTCAACGCTCTCGCCAATCACCGGCAGTCGCGAGTGACCCGACTTCACGCATAGGGCCACTGCCTGACCACAGTGCTTATCCGCCTCAATCCACACCATCTCTGGGCGCGGAACCATAACAACGCGTGCCGACGTTTCCGCGAGATCGAACACAGACTGAATCATGCGGCGCTCATCGTGCTCCACAATGCCGCGCTCCTGGGCGATATCGACCATCTCGCGCAACTCGACTTCAGTGGCGAACGGGCCATCGCGGAAGCCACCACCAGGTGTGATGATGTTGCCGAACCAAATCAGCAGCTTTTCCAGTGGCCCCAACACCTTGGCCATAAAACTCAGGACGACCGCGGTGGCGAGGGAAATCGAGTACGGATTCTTCCGACCCATGGTGCGGGAAAACACCCCGAGGACCAGGAAGGTGAACAGAGCCAGCAACACCACTGCAGCCACAATGGCCCAGCGCTCCGGCTCGAAAAGCTTAAGACAAACTGCCGCAAGCGTCACTGCACCGATTGACTCGCACAGCGTCCGCAAAATCACCAGCACATTGACGTGCCGAGCCCGATTTTCTACGACCTTGAGAAGCGCATTAGCACCCGCGACCTCGTCACGCTGCAGCTCGGCCACGCGCGCACGGGAAATCCCTGCGACCGCAGTTTCGACTGTGTTAAGTCCGCCAGCGCAGATCATCGCCACAACGGCGACATTTATCAAAGTGATCATCGCTCGTTAGAACGCTCCGGGAACGCATTGGGGTTAATTGGTTTTTCGGAAAAGCTCACGCCACGACGATCGATGTCGTCGTACCAATCCGCCAACAGGCCATTCTGCAGGGAGAACATCTGGCGCTCTTCCTCCGCCGTGACATGGTCATAACCCAACAGGTGCAGTACGCCGTGCACGGTGAGCAGAACCAACTCGTGGCTCAGCGGATGACCTGCACGCTCCGCCTGCCCCGCGGCAAACTCCGGGCACAACACAATGTCGCCCAGCATTGCAGGCCCTGGGCTAGCTGCATCTGGTCGGCCAGAGCCAGGAGTGAGCTCATCCATCGGGAAGCTCATCACATCTGTCGGACCCGGCAGATCCAGCCAGCGCACATGGAGGTCTTCGATCGTCTTCAAGTCGACAATGTGAATGCTCAGCTCGGCTGCCGGATGCACGTCCAGGCGGCCCAGCGCATAACGGGCAACGTCGATAAGCGACTCTTCATTGACGCCCTGACCGGACTCGTTGAAAACTTCAATGCTCATGTAATTTCAGCGTCCTTTATCGCTTTGTGGCGGACTGTCGCTTTTGTGGGGACTCGGCGCCCTGTTCAATACCTTCGTTATAGGCATCGTAGTCATCGTAGGCCTCGACAATTGCGGTTACCAGCGGGTTGCGCACCACATCCGCAGCCGCCAGCGCCGGAAAAGCGATTCCCGGCACACCGCGCAGCACCTCACGGGCGACAGCTAGACCGGACTTCTGCCCCCGAGGCAGGTCGACCTGGCTGGCGTCACCGGTGATGACCATCTTCGAACCGAAGCCCAGGCGGGTGAGGAACATTTTCATCTGCGCCGGAGTAGTGTTCTGTGCTTCGTCGAGAATGATGAACGCATTGTTCAAGGTACGACCGCGCATGTACGCCAGCGGTGCGACCTCCACTACCCCAGTTTCCATCAGCTTTGGAATCAGCTCTGGCTCAAGCATTTCGCGCATCGCATCGTGCAATGGGCGCAGGTAGGGGTCAATCTTCTCATGCAGAGTACCCGGCAGGAAGCCCAGGTTTTCACCGGCCTCCACTGCGGGGCGAGTCAGAATAATGCGTTCGACCTGCTTATTCTTCAGCGCAGCAACAGCCTTGGCCATGGCCAGGAAGGTCTTGCCCGTACCGGCGGGGCCGATACCGAAAACAACGTTATAGCGGTCGATGGCATCGACGTAGTTCTTTTGTCCCTCAGTCTTGGGACGCACGGTCTTGCCACGATGCGTCACGATGCCGCCACCGAGCACCTCGCTGGCGGACTTCTCCCCGCGATCCACAATGCCCACCGCGTGCCGCACCGACTCCGGGGAGAGCTCGTGCCCACGACGGGCCATTGCCTCTAACTCCTTGAAAGCGCGGACAGCCAACGAAACATCCGCCGGAGCACCCTTGATTGTCACAACTCCGCCGCGGACATGAATATCCGCTGCCAGCAGAGATTCCAGCAGACGTAGGTTCTGATCCGCATGACCGACCACAATCGGCGCGAGATTGTCATCGAGCTCGACGACGGCAGTGGTACGAGCAGTTACTGAATACTTTGTCATTATGCGTCTATCCTACTGACCAGGCGTGGGTGCGCCGCCCCAGCGCTTTGTCAACGGGCCCAGTGCGCAAAGAGCAGCAGCTCCCGCGAGGGCGCTGCGGAGAACTGTCGGGCCGAGTACTACCGAGCTAGCACCTGCGGCGCGGAAGGCCTCGAGTTCCCCAGGACTGACTCCCCCTTCTGGGCCGACGATGAAAAGAACCTTGTCAGCGTTTGCTGCCTGCGCGGCGAAGTCCACGAACGGAGCTGTTTCCTCCTCGTGCAAAACTGCTGCCACACCACCTGCTGATGTGGTTTCCCGGATGAGTTGCTCAATATCGGCGGAGCTATGCAGGTCCGCGACCGGCGGAATCCATGCACGACGAGCCTGCTTGGCTGCCTCGCGCGCAGTCGACTGCCACTTGGTGCGGGCCTTAGTGACCTTCGCGGTACCCTGCCATCGGGCTACACAATTCACGGCCGCCCAGGGGATAATCTCATCGACCCCGGCCTCGGTCATCATATCGACCGCAAGCTCAGCACGATCTGACTTCGGCAGCGCCTGCACCACAGTGACGTGCGGGCGCGGACGTGGACGTTCCTCAGCGGCAACCACACGAACGTGGACCTCACGAGGGTCTACGTGCATGAGCTGTGCTCGCACCACCTTGTCCGCACCATTGGCAAGAAGAATCTCCGAGCCTTCCTTCAGCCTGCGAACGCTGATGTGCTTTGCCTCCGACCCGAGGATTCGAATGATTTCTTCCGGGCGCGGCAGCTCGGTGAACTCACCGAGGAATACGGGCAAACTCATGTGTGCTTCACACTCACTGGAGGGGGCTTTGGGGATGGCGTGTTCTAACGGCGGCGGAATCGGGAGAAGAAACCGTTGCGCTCACTCGAGTCTGCCACCTTGGCATCATCATCGCGGTGCTCGCGTAGCTTCTCCAGCAGCTCGCGGGACTTGCGGTCCAGCTTCGTCGGCACCGTGACATCGACGTGTGCGACCACGTCGCCGTTGCCCTCGCCGCGCAGATGCGGCATGCCCTTACCCGACAGACGAATCTGCTCTGCCGGCTGGGTGCCCGAATCAACCTTGATGGTCATTGGTTCGCCGAGCAGGTCGTCGACCTCAAACTCGGTACCAAGTGCGGCATCAGCCATGGGCACCTGCACGTTAAAGTGCAGATCATCGCCCTCACGCTCGAATACAGGGTGCGGGTCCATGGCAACTTCCACGTAGAGGTCACCCGCCGGGCCACCGCCCGGACCGACCTCGCCCTGCCCTGCCATGCGAATACGCATGCCATCAGAGATACCTGCCGGAACGTTGACCGTCAGATCACGGCGAGCACGGACGCGGCCATCGCCACCGCAGTTGTTACACGGATCGGGGATGATCTCGCCGGTGCCCTCACAAGTCGGGCACGGCCGCGAGGTCATCACATTGCCCAGGAAGGAACGCTGGACCTGCTGAATCTCGCCAGTGCCATCACAGCTGGTACACATCTTCGGCTTGGATTTGGACTTCGAGCCAGTTCCCTCGCACTGCTCACACAGCACCGCGGTGTCCACCGTGATGGGCTTGCGGACACCGGTGAATGCCTCATCGAGGCCCAGCGAAATACGCAGCAGCGCATCTGCACCTGGCTGTACACGCGAGCGGCGCTGGCGAGTACCGCCGGCACCGCCGAAGAATGCCTCGAAGATATCGCCGACTCCGCCGCCACCGAAACCGCCGAAACCTCCGCCTGGCATACCGCCCTGCGGATTGAGAGGATCTCCTCCCATATCCACAATCCGGCGCTTTTCAGGATCCAGCAGGACCTCGTTCGCCTCAGATGCCTCACGGAACTTCTCCGCAGCTTCTTCATCACCCGGATTACGGTCTGGGTGGTACTTGAGCGCCAGCTTTCGGTACGCCTTCTTAATCTCAGCGTCCGTAGCGTCCTTCTCCACTCCGAGGATGCCGTAATAGTCGCGTGCCAACTTTAGCTACTTCCTTTCAATACCCGGCCAACGTACTGTGCAACAGCAGCAACCGAGGAAATTGTTCCCGGATAATCCATAAATGTGGGGCCAACTACGCCCATGCCACCCAAAATTTCGGTGCCGGTGCCATAGCCAGTTGAAACAACTGAGGTAGCGCGCAGCTCCTCGTCCTCGTTTTCCTCACCGATGGAAACGCGAACGTGGTGCAAATCCTGCGCGGCCGACAGCAGTTTCAGCACGACCACCTGTTCTTCGAGAGCTTCAAGAACCATGGGCAACGTAGAAGGTAAGCGACCGGCCATATTACCACGGGTCAAATTCGATGCCCCGGCCAGGATGAGTCTGTCATTCGGCTTCTCAATCAACGACTCCACCAGCACCGTCGAGCAGCGAATAAGCACATCCCGCAAATCACGCGGGGCGTTAGCCGCAAGATCGGAAATCGCAATCGACGCGTCGGCAAGCGTGTGCCCCGACATTGCACGGTTGAAATGCTCACGCAAGAGCGGCACGAGATCGGGATCCATCGGTGCTGGCAGCTCAACATTGCGCTGCTCCACGCGCCCGGTGTCAGTGATGACTACCAGCAACAATCGCGCGTCGGCGAGCTGGACAACCTCGCAGTGCCGGACGCGGGAGACCTCCAGCGTCGGTACCTGCACCACTGCGACCTGACGGGTTAGCTGGGCCAGCAGCTGCACACTGCGACGCAGAACGTCCTCCAAATCGACGCCGCCTTCGAGGAACTCGAGGATAGCTCGGCGCTCAGCCCGGGACAGCGGCTTAATCTGCGAAAGATTGTCCACAAAAAGGCGGTAGCCCTTCTCAGTCGGGATACGCCCGGACGATGCATGTTCCTGCTGGATATAGCCCTCGGCCTCCAGCACCGCCATGTCATTTCTAATGGTCGCCGAGGACACACCCAGATTGTGGCGCTCCACCAGAGCCTTCGAGCCGACTGGCTCCTGGGAAGCTACGTAATCCGAGACAATTGCCCGAAGAACTTCCTGCCTGCGCTTATCCGTCTGAGATGACATGCGGATAGTTTAACTAAGGATGTCAACAATTATTGCGTCGGCCAGCAAACGACCGCGATTGGTCAGCTGAATCCGCTGGCCACAATCGACGGAAACAAACTCCACCATGCCCGCTTCCGCTTGCCGACGTGCCTTGCCCAGCTCATCCTCTCCGAGCAGATTGGCATCGATACCCTCGGCCAAGCGGAGGCCCAGCATAATCTTCTCAGTGTGCCGATTCTCGGCCGTTAGCCCTTCTGAATCCTTAATCGGCAACTCTCCGCCGGAAATGGTCGCCGCGTAGCGAGCCGGATGCTTGACGTTGTAAAACCTCGTGCCATCCAGATGCGAATGGGCACCGGGGCCCGCACCCCACCAATTTCCATCGCGCCAGTAGAGCATATTGTGACGACATTGGCCGCCCGGTTTCGCCCAGTTGGACACCTCGTACCAGGAGAAACCGGCTTGACTCAGTGCGGCATCGATGCGCTCGTAGCGGTCGGCGAGATCGTCGTCGTCAGGCATCGGCAGCTCACCGCGACGAACCTTACGCGCCATCGCGGTACCCGGTTCGACGATCAGCGAGTACGCCGAAACATGATCGACCTCCGTGGCCAGGACCGCCTCCAACGTCGTATCGAGATCCGCCATCGACTCCCCTGGCGTGCCATAGATAACGTCGAGGTTGATGTGCTCAAAACCGGCAGCGCGTGCCTCCGCCACTGCCGCCGCAGGACGCCCCGGCGTGTGCGTACGATCCAGAGTGGCCAGCACATGCGGCACAGCCGACTGCATGCCCAGACTCACCCGGGTAAACCCTGCCTCGGCCAGGCCTTCGAAAAACTCCGGGGAGGTCGACTCGGGATTCGACTCGGTGGTGACCTCAGCGTCGTCAGCAAGCCCAAAGCTGTTGCGCACACCGTCGAGCAGACGACGAAGACCACTCGCCCCCAACATCGACGGCGTACCCCCGCCGACGAATACGGTATCGGCGCCACGCGCTAGTTCGGGGTGCTTTACGACGGCCATCTCGAGCTCAGCCACGATGGCATCGAGGTAGTCTCCCTGCGTTGCGCCACTGCCCAGCTGACCTGGCGTGTACGTGTTGAAATCACAGTAGCCACAACGGGTGGCACAGAATGGGACGTGTAAGTAGACACCGAAGGAATCGGTGTGTGCGGAGGCTTCGCTCACGCATGCTCCTTGGCTCGACGTTGCTTGACGCGGCGGACAATTTCATCGATGCGGGCACGTTCCATCAGGAACTCCGGAGGCCTACGGCCGCGCAGCGCATTGGCAACTGCCGGATGAGTCTCCGGAACAGCAACACACCAAGCGGCGGCAGCGGACAGTGCTCGGCGGCCAGACTGTGCGTAAAGCTGCGGAAGCACCACACTACCGATCTTTTCCACGCCTCGGATGTTTTCGGCGGAAACCCAGTCGGCGAGTTCCTCCAGGTAAGAAGCCACGGCATCGGAGCGAGCAATCATTGCCTGCGTGACCGTAGGGACTGCAACCGGATGCTGCAATGGTGCCGGAATCAGCGACAGTGACTGCACATCCGGCGACTTCGGTGCCGGATGTGGGTGTCGCCGCGGTGTCGAAGCGAAGGAAAGAGTACCGATGCGCCCCGAGCGAATGCCGGAGGTAAACGCTTGGCGTAGACCATCAAGCTCACCAATCAGAGGGCGGCAGTCCTCAACGGCCTCGTCGACGATGTCAGCGAGCTCGAGGACACATTCGTCCACCAGCTCACGATCTACATCAGCAACCGCCTGAGCAAGGTGCTCGATGTGTTCGGCAACTTCGTCACCAATGTCGTAGAGCTCTTGGGTCACTTCGCGCAGGCGTAGCCGAGCATCGAAGTGGTTAATCATTGCCCGCCCTCCCACGACATCTTCGGTGCCGGTGACATCATTGCAGTTTTCCGCTTTCGAATATTGACGAATGCCGACTTTCGAAAACTGAAAACTCCTTAAAAATTTCTAGCGCCCCTCACCTTAATGGGGTGAGGGGCGCTAGCGCGGTAACAACACGCTGCCGTTTTCTATCGGCAGCGGATAGACCGTGAATTAACGCTGGTAGAGAGCCTCAATGTCACGCGAGTAGTTGTCCATGACAATGTTGCGCTTGACCTTCATGGTCGGGGTCAGCTCGCCGCTTTCCTCGGTGAAGTCACTGTCCAGAATATGGAACTTCTTAATGGCCTCTGCGTGAGAAACCAGCTCGTTAGCGGAGTTGACGGCGTCCTGAATCTCGGCGCGCAAAACTGCGCTGGAGGCAGCGAGTTCACGGATCGAGGTGTGCTCGGGGACGGAGTGCTCAATCTTCCACTTCGCCAGCGCCTCCTCATCCAGGGTGACCAACACGGAGACGAACGGACGACCATCGCCGATGACGACTGCCTGGGACACCAGCGGGTGCGCACGCATGCGGTCTTCCATCGGGCCCGGCGCGACATTCTTACCACCAGCGGTGACAATGAGGTCCTTCTTGCGGCCGGTGATCTTCAGGTAGCCTTCTTCGGTCAGCTCACCGAGGTCACCAGTCTTAAACCATTCGCCGTCGATGAAGGCTTCCTTGGTTGCCTCTTCGTTCTTCCAGTAGCGGTCGAACACAACCGGACCACGGAGCAGAACTTCGCCGTCATCAGCGATAGCGGCGGAACAGCCACCGACCGGACGGCCAACGGTACCAATGATTTGCTCGCTCGGGTTGTTCACGGTGACGGCAGCCGTGGACTCAGTCAGACCGTAGCCTTCGTAGACAGGCACACCGAGACCACGGAAGAAGTGCCCGAGGTCAGAGGACAGAGCCGAACCACCGGAAATGGTGTACTGCACGGCCTCACCCATAGCTGCGCGAATTTTCGAGAACAGCAGGCGATCGTAGAGCTGGCGACGCAGCTTCAAGACACGCGACGGACCTGCCGGAGTATCCAGTGCCTTGGAGTACTCGATGGCGGTGGCCTCAGCACGCTCGAACATGGCCAGACCGAATGCGCCCTTCTCCTTAGCGGAGGCGTAGGCGGAGTCACGAACCTTCTCGAACACGCGCGGCACACCGAGAATCATGTGCGGACGGGAACGCTGGAACTCCAGGGTGACGGTCTTGGTATCAGCCCAGTGAGACTGGGTAGCACCGGAAATCATCGAAGCCAGGGACACTGCGTGAGCCAACACGTGCGCCAACGGCAGGAAGGTCAGAATGCGGTTACCCGGACGGGCAATCAGGCCAATCTCGTTGGTGAGGATGGCGCGGGCCTCCGCCAGCCAGTTGCTGTGCAGGAGCACGCAGCCCTTCGGACGACCAGTGGTACCGGAGGTGTAAATCACGGTTGCCAGGTCGTCGGCCTTGGTGTCCTTGATGCGGCGCTCGACCTCGTCGCCGTCAATGTCACGGCCTTCGTAGCTAATGGTGTCAGTAGCGGAAGCGTTAATCTCCAGTACACGACGCAGCTGAGACTCGCCCTCCGGGTTCTCGGTGCCCTTTTCGACCAGCAGAGGCTTCATGCGGTCGGTGTGCTCACGCGACTCGGTAAATGCGAAAACAGCACCGGAGTTTTCAATAATCCAACGAATCTGGCCAGACGAAGAAGAGCCGTAAATCGGGACAACAGCAGCGCCTGCCATCCAGATAGCGGTATTGATCAGGTTCCACTCGTAGCGAGTCTCACTGAGCAGCGCTACGCGGTCGCCCGGCTGAACACCGTTGGCAATTAGCCCCTTAGCGACGCCCTTTGCCTCGTCATAGAACTCCTGAGCAGTGACATTTACCCACTCAAAGTTCTTGGGGCGAGTGAAAAGCACCAGCTTCGGGCGCTTCTGCACCAGCTCCTGCAGCGAGGTAATAATCGTTTCGTCCTCGCCGATGACGTATTTCGCCTCGGTAGTATATTCACGCATCGAGTTACAAACCCCTACTTTCGGTAGTTCTGTCCGTCGTTGGTTTCGTTAGGAATCAACTTAGAACATCAAACCCTGCGCCGTTGTGATTTCAGTAAATATTTCGATAACGAAGTGATTTACCTTACTACTGGCAAAGTTTTTCTAAACTGGCATGATGGAAAGGGTGACACAGGCAGCTTCCAATCCTCCCCTTTCCTCTCCACTCGCCGACCTCGCTAAAGATGTCGGAGTTGGGGTTTCCTACTACTCCACCGAGGGCCAACTCGTGCACGTCTCTCGTGAGACAGTGCTAAAAACTCTCGCTGCTCTCGACATCGATCTGGGCCCAGATCCCAGCGATGCCGACATCAACGACGCCCGTCGTGAGTGGGCAGACACGCAGTGGTCTCGCCTTCTCCCGCCCGTGGTAGTTACCCGCCAGGGCATCTTCCACCGAGTTCTGGTTCACGTACCGCACGGCAGCAATGTCAGCGTGACTGTGAAACTGGAGGACGGCGCAGAATGGCCCTGCGCTCAGGTGCACCACTTGGTACCGCCACGCCAGGTCGGCGATGTGTTGATGGGTGAAGCCGCCTTCGCAATTCCAGAGGATCTGCCACTTGGTTGGCATCGCTTGCGCGCAGTCAACGATGACAACGTCGCTGAGTGCGATGTGGCCGTAACCCCCAACCGTCTCGCCACTGCCGACAAGTACGTGCAGAATCCTGCGCATGGTGTCATGGCACAGCTGTACTCGGTACGCTCCAGCCGCAGCTGGGGTATTGGCGATTTCGCTACCCTCGGCGACTTGGCACAGGTCAGTGCAGAGCACGCGGGCTCTGATTTCGTCCTCATCAATCCGTTGCACGCCGCAGAGCCACTGCCTCCGGTAGAAGACTCGCCGTACCTGCCCACCACGCGCCGCTATGTCAATCCGCTGTACGCGCGCCCAGAGCTTATCGACGAGTTCGGGTACCTGGACAAGGACGAGGCCGATGAAGCCCGTGCGCTAGCGAACTCTTTCCACCAGCTCAATCACAGCCCTGATGAGATTGACCGCAACCCCATCTACGCTGCAAAGCTCAAGGTATTGCGGGCAATTCACAAGATCCCCCTGTCCAGCGCACGCCAGGCGGAATTTGACCGTTGGCTGGAGGCCGAGGGCCGTGGCATATACGACTACGCGTCGTGGTGCACCGAGCGCGAGCTCGCGGATCGCGCTGCTGCCCGCGATGCTGCACGCGCTGCCACTTCCGATTCTGGTGCCGTAACCGAGAACGATATCGAGTTGGTTCCACCGTTGGGTAACCACGCCAGTGTCGAATCTCTGCGGGAGGAAATCTTCCAGTTCCACCTCTGGGTGCAGTGGATTCTCGATCAGCAGCTCGGCCAGGCACAAGAGGCAGCCCTGGATGCGGGTATGCGCATCGGCATCATGGCCGACCTTGCCGTCGGCGTGCACCCTGGCGGCGCGGATGCCGAGAACCTTGCGGATTGGCTCGCTCCTGCTATCTCTGTTGGCGCACCGCCAGACGGTTTTAACCAGCGCGGCCAAGACTGGTCGCAGCCGCCGTGGAACCCGCACAAGCTAGCCGAGGCCGGCTACCGCCCCTGGCGCGACATGCTGCGCACAATCCTTCGCCACGCAGGTGGCATTCGTGTTGACCACGTGCTGGGTATGTTCCGCCTCTGGGTCATGCCGCGGATGGAGTCCCCCGTCAATGGCACCTACCTGTACTTCGACCACGAGGCAATGGTCGGCATTCTCGCACTTGAGGCCGAGCTCGCTGGGGCCGTCGTCGTGGGCGAAGACCTGGGCACTTTCGAGCCGTGGGTGCAGGACTACCTGGCCTCGCGGGGCATCATGGGCACCTCGATCGTGTGGTTTGAATCCGAGGGCGACCAGCCGAAACCACCAAGCGCTTACCGCAGCCTGTGCCTGTCCTCCGTCACCACGCACGATCTGCCGCCGACGGCAGGCTACCTCGCAGGCGAGCACATCAAGCTACGGGAACGCCTGAGACTATTGCTTTCCGACGTCGCGGAGGAAGACCGCCGGGACTTCGAGTGGATTCGAAAGGTTTTGGGTGCGGCCAAGGAAGCCGGCTGCTTTGGTGACACGGCTGCGGCGGACATGGATGTTCATTCCCTTACCCGCGATAATCTGCCACCAATTGACGCACTGGTCACGGGGCTGCACCGCTTCCTCGACCAGACGCCATCCGCGCTGAAGTGTGAGGCCTTGGTGGACATGGTCGGCGATCGTCGTACTCAGAACCAGCCGGGCACGAGCCACGACCAGTACCCGAACTGGTGCATTCCGCTAACCGATGCCGAGGGCAAGGCCGTGCTTGTCGAGGACCTGCCTCGCTTCCCCGGATTCAAGCGTTAATTGGTTCGTGAGCGACTAATCCCTCATTTTTGCTGTTCACCGATCTTTCAGGTTATATGCCCGGCACTAAAACCGAGGCTAAAACTGGAAATCGGTGACTGCACCAGCGATGAGGATGAGAAGAAGCAAAACGATTAGGGCAAGTAGGACCTTCGAGTGCCTCGACCGATGCATGCTAACTCAGCTCCCTACTGCGAAATATTTGCGAACTACCCAACTCTAGCCTGTTGGGCAAATTTCCTAATACTTTAAGACATACCTTAGGGCAGCGATAGCGACCCAACACTTAAAGGGGGCTTCTCCCAGCTCAATTCATCGGGTCTCTCGGTGAGCTATCCGCAAGGCCACTACCTCTTCGGCTAGCTCTCGCTGCCCGCTCCTCGACGCTCCTGCGAACGCTCCCGCCGATGCACCGACCTCTGCCACAGACGTCCGCTGACAACATCGATTGCGCCAACGAGAACGAAAGCAAGAAACCCTCCGACTACCAGGAGAACCACGCATAGCACGCTGACCTGCGCAAGCAGTGGCAATTGGATAAGCCACTGCCCTACTCTGTCGAATGCTTCTGCCATGAGTGTCAACCTACCCTGCCGGTGACCGGAATAACCAGTGGGCGGCGGTCGCGGGGCTCGTCGTAAAGCGTGAAGCTAGGCATCAGTGCCCGACAGCCCGCGGCGTTCGAGGAGCGGCTGGATGTCCTTATCGCGACCTCGGAAGGCACGGTAGGCGGCCATGAAGTCGATGGCGCCACCACGGGAGAGAATCTCCTCGCGGAAGTGGCTGCCGCCGCTGATTGTGGCACCGCCGTTGTCGGTGAACCAACCGAAACCGTCCGCGTCGAGCACCTCTGCCCACAGGTAGGAGTAATAGCCCGCCGAGTAACCGCCGGCGAAGATGTGGTTGAAGTAGCGGGAGCGGTAACGCGGAGCCAGGTGGGGAACGTCGAGGCCGAGTTCACCGAGTGCTTCCGCTTCGAAGGCATCAACATCAGTGACCTGAGCTGCTTCCTCCTCGGTGAGGCTGTGCCAGGCCAGATCGATGGCGCACGCGGCGAGGTACTCAACCGTGGCGAATCCCTCACCAGCGGTGCGGGCCTTCTTCACAGACTCGACTAGCTCGGCCGGGATCGGCTCACCGGTACGAACGTGGACGGCGTAATTGGCCAGAATGGATGGCTCAAGTGCCCAGTTCTCGTTAATCTGGGAGGGGAATTCCACGAAGTCGCGCGGGACGTTAGTGCCCGAGAAGGTCGGGTACGTGACGTCGGAAAGCAGACCGTGGAGGGCGTGCCCGAACTCGTGGAAAGCAGTGGTGACCTCGTCGAGCGTCAGTAGCACCGGGGTTCCCGGCTCGGTTTCGGCGATGTTCATCACGTTGACCACGACTGGCAGGCGCCCCAGCAGACGGGACTGGTCCCTAAACGAGCTCATCCATGCACCACCGCGCTTAGTCGGGCGCGAGAAGTAGTCCGTAATAATCAGGCCGATGGTCTCGCCTCCGCCCTGGCGTACCTCCCACACGGTCGTGCCCGGCGCGTATCCCTGCAGGTCCTCGCGCTTGACTACCTCGATGCCGTAGAGCTTGCGGGCAGCGTAGAACACGCCGTCTTCGATGACACGGTGCAGCTCGAAGTAGTTCTTGAGTTCCTCCGTGTCGACTGCGAATTCTTCCGCTTTACGACGGCGCTCCCAATACGGCCAGTCAGCGCCCGTGACCGTCTCACCGCCAGCCAGATCAGCGACCCGCTTGTACTCGCCTTCAGCATTGGCAATGGCAGCTGGCGCCAGGTCTGCAATGAGCTTCCGAGCAGCCTCTGCGGTGGTTGCCGTCTCCTTGGCAATGACGTAATCCGCATGCGTGTCGTAGCCGAGCAGCTTGGCACGGCGGGCACGCAGGCGCGCCATTTCCAGCACAATGCCGGAGTTGTCGAACGTGCCGGAGGCAGCACCCGCACGCCCCAGTGAGGCTTCATAGAGCTTGGCGCGAGTAGCCGGATTATCCAGGTCAGCCAGCTGTGCCGGAGTTGACGGTAGGTCCAGCGGAATCAGCCACGGCGCATCGGTGTCGGCCTTTTTCGCGTAGGCGGCGAAGGACGCAATGGCGTCGTCGGAAAGCCCGGCGAGTTCCTCGCGGTCGTAGATCTCCACGGCGCGCGCGACGGTGTCCTTCAGTAGGTTTTCACCGAAAGCCGTGGAGAGCTCAGAGAGACGGGAATTGATGCGGCTGAGCTCGGCTTTGTCCTCGTCGCTGAGGTCCGCACCGGCGCGCTGGAAGTCTTCGCGGACTTTCTTCAGCAGCAGCTTCGCCTCTTCCGGATTGGCGGCATCCTCAACGCTGTCGATGGCATTGATGCGCTGCCACAGGTCACTGCGCATGCGAATCTGATCCAGGTGTGCAGTGAGCTGCGGGGCAATCTCGGCTTCAATTTCCATGCGGACATCGGTGGCGTCCGTGCCGGCAACGTTGAAGAAATAAGCAGCGACGCGGTCCAGATCCTGGCCCGCCTTTTCCATTGCCTCGATGGTATTAACAAAGGTCGGCGCCTCCGACGACGTGGCGATGGCGTCGATCTCGCGTGCATGGCTGCGCATTGCTTCGCTAAAGGCCTCGCGGACGTGGCTGTCATCGATTGCCGCAAAATCTGGCAATTCGCAGAACAATTCTGACGGTGTCAACAGTGGATTTCGTGCATCATTGGTCATAGTGAATTCAACTGTAGCGTGCTCGAAAAACCAGAGTGCGCCTACCGTCTGAAACAGGCTCCCCGCCGTTCTGGCAGGACCAACCGTGACGAGGAGGCGTTTTCCGCCATGACAGAGACGACTATTTCCGCTCCCTGTGGGAGGCTAACCGGCCGTATTCACGATGACGCAATACAAGTTTTCAATATCGATTACGCAGATGCTGCTCCGTTCGCCGCGTCGGCACCGGTGGCTGACGGGCCACAGTCAGGCACTCGGCGCTGTGAACCCGAGCGCGAATTAGTTCTCACCGTCACCGCACCGGCTGAGCCCGCGGACGCTTCCTATCCCGTATTGCTGTGGATCCACGGTGGTAGCTACGAGTTTGGGCATCCCTCCGAGCCCTGGACGGACGCGACGGCCTTCGCACAGGCAGGCATCGTCACCGTTTCGCTCGGATACCGCAAGGGCCTCGAGGGATTCTGGCGCGACAGTGAAACAGAGACCTACCGGGCCATTGATGACCTGTATCTGGGGCTGCAGTGGGCTCGTCGTAACGCGCCTGCCTTCGGCGGCGATATCGACAACATCACTATCTCGGGGCAATCGGCGGGTGCGGCGCTGGCGCTCACTCTCGCTGCCGACGAACGCACTCGCGGCCAGATCCAGCGCACCATCGCCATGTCGCCGGCCTTCTCGCTGCTGTCGGGCTCGCGTCTCCGCCGCACGTTGGCGGGCATCGGTGTGGGACGTGCGCCGTCCACCGACGTCTTTTCGCGTGCCGACGAACGCAGGGTCGCTCGAGCCCAGAAATTGGTGTCGGCATCCTCACCTTCGGATCCGGCAATTGGGCCTCGCTTTGACAGCTTTGCTCCCACACTGCCAACGATGGTGACTGCCACCAGCGAAGAGTTCTTCTCAGAACCGCCGGTTGTGGCGATGGACAAGTTGCCCATGCGGGAGTGGATGGCTCGGCGCTACGCCAAGGGGCATCGCGGCCACGGCGAATTTCCGGCCACCGCCTATGCCGAACGTCCGATGGGGAATGTCATTTCTGACTCAGCGATTCGCTCATACGCTGTTAAAGTCGCCGAACGGTCCGTGGCGGCTGAGCTGGATGTGTGGGCGGCACAGTTCGAACCGGGAGAAGGGTTGGGCTATGCACCTGCTGGCCGCACCAGTGGTGCTCCGCACTGCATCGACATTGCACGCTTCTTCGGTATGAAGGAACCCAACCATCCATTCCACCAAGTGGCGGTCGAGTTCATCCGCGAAGGCACCTCACACATGCCCCGCTACAACAATGACCGCAAGGTGACCACCTTTGCTGGCGCTGACGCCCAGGCAGTCGAGGACATTGCCATCGATGCGTGGGCGGCTCCGCGCCAGCTCTTTGGCGCATAAGGCATAAGGCGGGTGAGGCTTGCGCTGGTTAGCGCTGTGCTGTTGTGCTCAACAACTGAGCCCAGCGACTTAAGCTGGCAAAGTCTGCATGTACCGATAAATCTCGACGCAGACCAAAATGGTGATCAGCGTGATAAGTACTGCTATGAGTTTCCTGCGATCCATAGCCACCGTTCTTACCGAAGCACCAGGCCAGACGCAAGCTTTACCCTCTGTGGTTAACTGTCAACTATGGAGCCGCTTGATTTATTAGTCCCCGAGAATTCCGCGCTGCAGCCGGTCGACCCCGCGCTGGCTAAGGTGAAGCGAGTCGCGCACGCCGCTCCCCTGCTAGTTATCACGATTGCATCCGTCGTCGCCGCTGTGATGTGGACTCCGTGGATGTGGTTGGGCGTCCTCGCCTGCGTGCTCTACTTCGCATATATCTACTGGCTCATCGGTCGACGAGTTCGTGCCCACCGATACCTCGAAGAGGACAACGACTTCATTGTTGCGTCCGGACGCTGGTGGCGCTCGGTCACTGTCGTCCCTTACGGACGAATCCAGTTCATCGACATCGATGAAGGACCTCTCCTTCGACTATTCGGACTGGCAACGCTGAAGCTCAACACAGCATCGGCGAGCTCGGATGCAGCCGTCCACGGTTTGCCACGTGAAGAAGCGCTCGCCCTGCGCGCTCGTCTATCTCAGCGCGCCCACGACCGGATGGCGGGTCTCTAAATGAGGCATAGAGTTCATCCCCTATCTCCGCTGCTCAAAAGCTTTGCCACAATCGCTGCGGTGACTGCATTCGCAGTCGCGAATCAGTGGCAGTTGGCCGTTGCGGTCGTGACTCAGCTCTACGACTGGGCATGGCTCGGTCTCCTTGTCGGTACCGGTGCGGTCGCCATAATTATTGGTCTGATTGCATTTTTCTCGTGGCTGTCCTGGCGGTATACGTTCTACGAGCTCACCGACGATGAGGTTCGCTACGGCTCCGGATGGCTACTGCGTTCTCGACGCGCGGCACGGCTCGACCGCGTGCAGGCGGTGGATATCAACCAACCATTGTTGGCGCGCATTTTCGGGCTCGCCGAAATTGTCATTGAAACAGCCGGCGGCTCCGATTCACACTTCACAATCAAATACCTCACTCCCCCGCAGTGCGAACAGTTCCGCGCCGACGTGCTGGGTGAGGTAGAAAAGCTGGACACCGAACTGGCGCATTCGCTTTACGACGGTGACAGCTCCACCGCGCCCCTCGACTCCGGCGCTCACATGTCCTCTCGCATGCCCGAAGCGAAGACCATCTTTGGCCCGGTCGATGTCGGACGGCTGATTGCATCCGTGGCCATTGGACCCGGTCTTTTCGTCGGCATAGCTCTCATCCTCCTCGCCGTTGTCTCTGCGCTGTTTACCGACCTCATCGTAGAAATCCTCAGCGGAGTAACCATCACTACTCTGATTGTGATTGGCAGTTTCGCTGTCGGCCTTTTCGGGGTACTAAATCAGTCGTGGGATTTCACGCTGAAGGTATCGTCGGAAAGCAGGCGTCTGGCGATTACCGCCGGACTGTTGTCGACGCGCGCTCAGACCATTCCCATTGATCGCATTCATGGGTTTAAAGTGGTGCAACCGCTCTGGTGGCGTCCGTGGAGATGGTCCCGTGCGGATGTCTCGGTGGCGGGCTATGGCCTGGACAGCACACAGTCGAACAACACACTGGTGCCAGTGGCACCGGCACCGGAGACGGACGCGATTGTCGATTACCTGATGACTGAGATTGCGGGACCGTCCTCCGCGGATGACCTGTTGGGCTCCTGGCAGACTCCACGCACGGCGTGGTGGCTCAGCCCAATTGACTGGAAATTCCAAAAGGTGCAGGCCACGCGGCGGGGGCTGTTAGTGACCAAGGGGCGGTTCTGGCATACGCGGTTCATAGTCCCTTGGCAGCGCATCCAGGGGCATACACTAACCATTTCTCCGCTGAAGAAAGCGGCGGGGGTGGCAAACGTGCGAATCGACATGGTGCCGGGAGCGGTCACTCCGGTGGCAACGGAGTTGAAGTTGGATGATGCGTACCAGCTCACCGCGCTGATTCAGGAACACAAGGCTGTTTAGAATGCTGTTTAATGAGGTCTCCCAGGACGGCCGTCTCGCGCGGTCTTGTGGGATCTCGCAGGAAAACTCTCTCTGCAGGCTAGTGGCATAGTCATTACGCTGGGATGCATGACTATCGCCAAGGAAGATTACGAGTGGTACCGCAGCGCGGTGTTCTATGAGGTGCTCGTCCGGGCCTTCTTCGACTCCGACAACAACGGCTCCGGCGACCTCAAAGGGCTGACGGAGAAGCTCGATTATCTGCAATGGCTGGGCGTTGACTGCCTCTGGCTGCCGCCTTTCTACGACTCCCCGCTGCGCGACGGCGGTTACGATATCCGCGACTTCCGCGCCGTGCTCGACGAGTTTGGCACGGTCGAGGATTTTAAGGTGCTTCTCGACGAGGCCCATGCGCGCGGTATCCGCGTTATTACTGACCTGGTGATGAACCACACCTCCGATACCCATGAGTGGTTTCAGCAGTCGCGCACTGATCCGGATGGCCCCTACGGCGACTTTTATGTCTGGACTGATGACCCGGACACTTACTCGGGCGCACGCATTATCTTTGTCGATACCGAGGATTCCAACTGGACCTATGACCCGGTGCGTGGCCAGTACTACTGGCACCGTTTCTTCTCCCACCAGCCGGATTTGAACTATGACAATCCGGCGGTGCAGGAAGCGATGCTCGATGTGCTGCGCTTCTGGTCCGATCTCGGCATCGATGGCTTCCGCCTCGACGCTGTTCCCTACCTCTTCGAACGCGAAGGTACTAACTGCGAGAATCTGCCCGAGACCCACGCTTTTCTGAAGCGCTGCCGCAAGGTCATGGATGAGGAATACCCGGGTCGCGTCCTGCTGGCGGAGGCCAACCAGTGGCCCTCCGATGTGGTGGAATACTTCGGCGACCCGGAGGTCGGTGGCGACGAATGCCACATGGCTTTCCACTTCCCACTCATGCCACGCATTTTCATGGCGGTGCGCAAGCAGTCCCGCTTCCCCATCTCGGAGATCCTGGAGTCCACGCCAGAGATTCCGTCTTCGGCTCAGTGGGGCATTTTCCTGCGCAACCACGATGAGCTGACGCTGGAAATGGTCACCGATGCCGAGCGCGACTACATGTACGCCGAGTATGCGCACGATCCGCGGATGAAGGCCAACATCGGCATTCGCCGTCGTCTAGCGCCACTGCTGCAAAATGACCGCACACAGCTCGAGCTTTTCAATGCCCTGCTACTCTCCCTGCCGGGTTCGCCGGTGCTCTACTACGGGGACGAAATTGGTATGGGCGACAACATTTGGCTCGGTGACCGCGATGGCGTGCGCACACCGATGCAGTGGTCACCCGACCGCAACGCCGGGTTCTCCAAGGCCGACCCTGGTCGGCTCTATCTGCCGACCATTCAGGATGCGACCTACGGTTACCAGGCGGTCAATGTCGAGAACCAAGCGAGCTACTCCAATTCGCTGTTGAATTGGGTGCGTCGACTGATTCAGGTCCGCAAGCGCTATGAGGCTTTTGGCCTCGGTGATTTCCGCGAGCTGAATAGCGATACCGCCTCTGTTCTGACCTATCTGCGCACATACGGCGACGAAGTGCTGCTGTGCGTCAACAACCTGTCCTCCTACCCCGCGGCCGTCTCGCTGGATCTGTCCGAGTTCGCCGGAGCCACCCCGGTAGAGCTCACGGGTTCGGTTCCCTTCCCCACGATTGGCACTGATTCCTACCAGATCACGCTTCCTGGTCACGGTTTCTACTGGTTCGAAATCCAGTTGCCGCCAGAGACAAACCTCGAATCGAGCGCCTCGATGTCGGCGCCGACAATCCCGGTTGCGCAGGCGATATCGGACGCGCCGGTGACGTCATCACGCGAGCACTCCGGCACGGCCGCCGATGCCGTAACAAACGCCGATAATAAAGAGTGATCTTTTAAGTCCCGAAAGGCGAAAGAACTAAAATGACTATTCCCACCGCCGAATTCATTGCCGAAGAGCTGGCAGAAACACTGGTCAAGATGCGCTTTTTCGCTGACAAGGTCTCTGACATCGACCACGTCGAGATCCTCGCGCTTGACCCCGTACTGCGCGACAATCCCGACAGTCCCGATGTCGATATCGCATTGGTGAGGGTGCACACCGCACATTCTGCACCGACCTATCAGCTGCCCATCGCTTGGGCGGAGGACGTCCCCGATGGCCACGAGCAGTCCCTGCTGGTTCGCGCCGAGGGCATCGTCGGCTACGACGCTCTGATCGATTCGGATGCCATCACAGCACTCGGCCAGAAGCTTTCCGACGAAGGCAAGCTCGGCCGCATGGAACTGCGGCGTGTGCCGGGCTCTGAGCAGCTCCGACCGGAATCCGGCCGCCCCATGGGAGTCGAGCAGTCGAACACCTCGGTCATTTTCGACGACCGCGTGATGTGCAAGTTCTTCCGTCGCCTCTACCCCGGTACTAATGCCGATGTGGAGCTGCTGGCCGCACTGGCCCAGGCGGATTGCAAGTTCGTCCCTGAGCTCTACTCCTGGGTGGAGACCACCATTGGCGAAGACACCTACACCACCGCCATGCTGCAGGAATTCGCACCGAACTCGGTCGATGGCTGGGAGTTGGCTCTTGGCGCAGTGCGCGATGCCATCCGCGACAGTCAGACCCCGCTGGAAGATTTGGGCACCGACTTTACATCCGAAGCGCGTGCGCTCGGCGCAGCAGTGGCCTCGGTACACAGCAGCCTCGCTGCCGCTGTCGCGGTAAAGGAGCGTCTGACCGGTGCGGAGCTGGTAGCCCCACTGCGAGCTCGACTGGACTTCGTTGCTGGTGTGGTGCCACAAATTGCTGAGGTCAAGGATAAGGCTCAGGCTATCTTCGATCGCGCGGAGGCTGCGGTTCCGGAAGGTGGCGCCGTCGTCCAGCGAATCCACGGTGATCTGCACTTGGGGCAGGTATTGCGCACGCCGAGCTCTTGGCGCTTGATTGACTTCGAAGGCGAGCCGTCGCGCCCGTGGGAGGAGCGCCGGCTGCCGGATCACCGCCTACGCGATATCGCCGGCATGATTCGCTCCTTCGATTACGCCGCTCACTACCCGCTGCTGACCGGACGTGAAGACACCGAGGCGGCTACCGAGCGTGTTGAGCAGTGGGCTCGCCGCAATATCGATGCGTTCTTGGAGGGCTATGGCGATGCCAGTGACCCGGCGCTACTGGAGGCTTTTGTACTGGATAAGGCCATCTACGAGTGCCTTTACGAAGCGCAGAACCGCCCCAACTGGCTGCCGCTGCCGCTTGGTGCTGTGCGCTCGCTGTTAGGATAGGGCTTTTGTCGCAGTAATTTCATCGCGGGAGTGATCCTCCCGCAAGATAGAGGTCTTTCGTGCGTCTGCTCAGCAGAATCCTGTCCACTACACGAGTGCTCTGGCCTTTCTATATCGGGGTCATCATCTGTTCGCTGGCCACCGCCGCCGCGTCGTTGATTAGCCCCTTCCTCATCCGCGATGCCACCGACGCCATCGTCGGCGCGGTGTCCAGCGATGAAGGCTTGAGCCCGGCGGCGATGTCCGATACCACTCGCACGGTAATCTGGCTGGTCATCGGGCTGCTAATCGCAGATCTGACGCAAACCATCGTGCATAACATCGGTGGTTACCTGGGCGATGTGATGACTGCGCGCATGCGCGAGATTCTGTCGACCCGCTACTATGCAAAGCTGCTGTCGCTGCCGCAACGCTATTTCGACAGTCAGGTCACCGGCACAATTATCTCCCGCCTGGAACGCTCGATTACCAATATCACGCAGTTCCTCCAGGCGTTTTCCAACAACTTCTTCCCAATGCTGTTGACCGTCGGCGCGGTACTGGGCATCACCGCCTGGCACTACTGGCCACTGGCGGTGCTGTTGATTATCGTTTTCCCGGTCTACACCCTGCTGACCGCGCTGACCTCGAAGCGCTGGCAGAAGATTGAAGCGAAAAAGAACGAACAAATCGATATCGCCGGTGGCCGTTTTGCCGAGGTCATCGGCCAAGTCAAGGTTGTCCGCTCCTTCACTGCAGAGCTGCGCGAAATCGCTTTCTTTGGTTCCCGCTTCCGCCGCACCATCTCCCTGACCCGCGATCAGTCAACGTGGTGGCACCGCATGGATGCCCTTCGCGGGGGCATTTTGAACATCATCTTCGCAGGCATTTACCTGCTGCTTTTCCTGCGTACGCTGTCGGGAGAATTCTCCATCGGCACCATGGTCATGCTCATTCAGCTGATTAACATGGCGCGCCAACCAGTGACCATGATGAGCTTCCTGGTCGACGCTGCCCAACGCGCAGTCGCCGGTTCGCGCGATTACTTCAAGGTCATGGAGCTTACTCCAGAGACTCGCACGCAGCCGGAGCTGCTCAGTGCAGCGACCGCGAATAACGGCGACTTCGACTCCGCGTCCGTTAGTTCCACCGCAGACGCAGAGTCCGTCGACAGCGCCCACCGTTCCTCCCTGGAACGCGCAGCCGAACAGGAGGCAATTGGTGCTCCCATTGTCGACTTCGACGCAGTGGATTTTGCCTACGAAGAGGACAAGACGGTGCTCTCCAATGTCAGCT
Organism: Corynebacterium sp. HMSC073B01; assembly: GCF_001838255.1. NCBI lineage: Bacteria > Bacillati > Actinomycetota > Actinomycetes > Mycobacteriales > Corynebacteriaceae > Corynebacterium > Corynebacterium sp. HMSC073B01. Next base: position 38,090 of record NZ_KV836159.1, read on the forward strand.
TCCAGGCGTACTCGGGCCAGAAAATCGCCCTGGTCGGCGAGTCGGGTGGCGGCAAGTCCACCATCGTCAACTTGCTGCTCGGCTTCTACGCCCCGACCGCAGGCCGCTTGAGCGTGCTGGGGTCGGATGTCTCCGAGGTTTCCGGTTCCACTCTGCGTGCTGGCTCTGCCGTCGTGTTCCAGGACTCGTCACTGTTCTCCGGCACGATTCGGGAAAACATCGCCTACGGCAAACCCAACGCCACCGACGAAGAAATCATTGCCGCCGCGAAGAAGGCCAACGCCGACGACTTCATCCGCAGCTTCGCCGACGGCTACGACACCACTATCGGCGAGCGAGGTATGAAGCTCTCGGGTGGCCAGAAGCAGCGCATCGCCATCGCGCGCGCAATTTTGAAGGATGCTCCCCTGCTCATCCTGGACGAGGCCACTTCGGCGCTGGACACCAAGGCAGAACGCGAAGTTCAGCGAGGCTTGGACAAGCTGATGGAGGGACGCACAACGGTTATCATCGCCCACCGCCTGTCCACAATTTCCGATGTGGACACCATCGTGACGCTGCGTGACGGTCACGTCGACGAGGTCGGAGCACCCGCAGAATTGGCGCAGACTGACGGTATCTACGCCGAGTTGCTACGCCTGACGGCTTCGGCCTCGGCGGCGGATCGTCTGCGCCTGAAGAAATACGGCATCAAGGGGTAACGCGCCGTCGTCAAGCATGCAGGAAACGCTTGACGACGGGCACCCCTGCGCCCTTTTACGGACGGGGAACGATGTAGCGGCCAGCGCCCGGAACAATTTCGACGGTGACCGGCATCGGGAACATGAGGTCGCCGTCAGCGTAGGCATTCATCTGGCGTGGCGGGCCGATGTATTCCACGTAAGCCTTCTTGGCGCGGTAGGTGCTGACCTCCCCGATTTTTTCAACGGTGCCGTCGAACACGGACTTGAAGGCCAGGGCGGCCTTGATGCGCCCGGCTTTGCCGATGACAGTGATGTCCATCAGTCCGTCGGAGTGGTCTGCGGACGGGCAAATCTTCATCCCACCGCCGTAAGAACGGGTGTTGCCGAAGGCGGCCAGCGTGATTGGATCTTCGAGAACCCGATCGTCATCGAGCGTGATGCGGAATGGTAGCGAGTGAAAAGCCAAGAACTCGCGGACGATAGCCAGGTTGTAGCGGTTGCGGCCATGCGGCCAGGTCATCTGATTGACGCGGTCGGAGACAATCGAGTCGAAGCCGGCACACATGATAGTGCCGAACCAGCGCTGCTCCCCTGCCTCATTGATGATGCGGCCGAGGTCAGTGGTCGTCCAGAAGCCATCGGCGATAACGTGAGCGGCATCGCGAGCATTGCCACGCGGCAGATTGTATTCGCGACCGTGGTCGTTTCCGGTGCCGGCCGGGATAATACCGAGGGGGATGCCGGTCTGTGCCTGCTCCTGCAGTGCGAGGTTAATCATGCCGTCGCCACCACAGACTGCCAGGGCATCAATTCGGCCGTCGGCGATGACCTCACGAATGAGCTTGCGGGCGTCGTCGGGGTTAGCACCTTGGAGAGCGATGACATCGATGCCGCGATCCGCGAACACCCGGCTCGCCCGGGCGGACGCAATCTGCGAGGCGCCATGACCCGCGTGGGGGTTAGTGACCAGAGCAAGGGTACAAATCTCAGTTGTTCCCAGCGGGTAGTTGAGATCCTTGTCGTTAGCGTTCATCGAAGAAATACCTACTTTTACGTGGGCTTTTGACCGGTCAATACTGGCCTTTATGGGAGTGCGTTAATGCATCTAACTAAAGCTTACCAAGATTGATTGACATTTTTTGAGAAAACGTAACGTAATACCGCTATAATAAAAGATGTAAAGATGTGCTTCCGCGCAAGTTACATATAATTCCGCAGTTCAGACTCGCAGCACCGATGCCCAAGGAGAAGCTCAGGATGTCTAACAAGCTCACGATTCCGTACCGCATGCGCTGGTGGGGCTGGGGTGTTGACGGCAACGACAAGCCAATCACCACGGCCAGCGAGAAGCTACTGCAGCGCGAAATCGGTATGTCGTTGGACGCAAACAACCCGCCGCGCAACATCGCCGACGTCACCATCCCCAATAGTCGCCTCAGCGCCGAGGATATCGAAGCCCTGGGCGCTGTTGTCGGCGCGGATGCCGTCGCCACCGACCACGACACCCGCGTCAAGCACGCGGTCGGACGCTCCTACCCCGACCTGGTTCGCCTTCGCGCAGCCAAGCTCGATGTCGCCCCAGATGCTGTAGTGCTACCGAAAACTGAAAAGCACATCGAAGACCTGTTCAAGGTATGCGCTGAGCGCAAGATTGCAGTCGTCCCCTTCGGTGGTGGCACCTCGGTCGTCGGCGGCGTGGAGGCTGTTGACGGAGGCATGGGTAAGGCCATCGCAGTGTCCATGACCGCCTTTAACAAGATCATCGACATCGACAAAGTCGCTGGCACTGTCACCGCCCAGACCGGCGTTTTCGGCCCCGACCTAGAAAAGGAGCTGTCCAAGGCCGGCTTCACCGCTGGTCACTTCCCGCAGTCCTTCGAGTACTCCACTGTCGGCGGTTGGGTTTCCTGCCGCTCGGCAGGCCAAGAATCCTCTGGTTACGGTCGTATCGACCGCAACGTGATTGGCATGCGCGTCGTCACGCCAGCCGGCACCATGGAATTCCGCGACATGCCGTCGTCGGCATCCGGCCCGAACCCGCGTGAGCTTTTCCTGGGTTCGGAGGGCACCCTGGGCATCATCACGCATGTGACGATTGCCCTGAATCAGCGTCCACAAAAGGAGATGCTCTTCGACACCTACTTCTTCAACTCCTTTGAGGAAGCCGCCGAGGAGCTGCGCAAACTGGAGCAGAGCGGCAATATCCCGCACCTAGCACGCATCTCCGACGAGAAGGAGACGCTGTTCGGCCTCACTCAGCTGGGCTCCGCCAGCATGTCCGAGAAGGTCACAAAGTACCTGAAGCTGCGTGGCATCGACACCCCGTGCATGGTGATTTTTGGCTTTGCGCAGACGGATCCGGTCGGCGCCCGCGTCACCCGTGAGCGCCTGGCCGCTCGCCTGCTGGCCAAGAAGTGCGTCCGCATGGGCTCCATCCCGGGCATGGCTTGGGTTAACCACCGCTTCTCCTCGCCGTACCTGCGCGATGTCATGATGACTCGCCGCGTCGGCGTCGACACCCTGGAAACCGCCACCACCTGGGATAACGCCGCTACACTGCGCCGCGAAATCGCCTCCGCAATGGAAGCCGCTGGCGAGAAGCACGGCACCCCGGTGTACGTCTTCTGCCACATCTCGCACATGTACGAATCCGGCTGCTCGCTGTACTTCACGTACTTCTTCCGCGAGACCGAGGGCGAGATCCTCCAGCAGTGGATGGACATCAAGACCGCGGCGTCGGAGGCCATGATGAACTTTGGCGGCACCATCACGCACCACCATGGCATTGGCCAGGATCACAGCCCGCAGTACTACGAGGAGAACACCGAGTTGTTCGCCAAGGTCATGCGTGCAATTAAGGACGAACTCGACCCTGCTGGCATCCTCAACCCGGGCAAGTTGGCTACCGGTCCGCACTCCTTGGAAGAGCGTTACGACGGCAACATGATTTAACCCTGTTGCCGCCAGCCTCCGCTAGCGAGCTAGACTGACCAGTTCGCTGGCGTAGATTGCCGGTGACGTTGGGCCGTCATAAATAAACAGTGAAACGTAATCGTCAAGGGTAAAAGATTCAAGTGCTGCGGTCATTGTCGCTGTCGCTTCTTCCTGGGATTCCAAGCGAAGATGCCCGGATAGTGGGATGGTCGGCTCAATCGGTGCGATTTCGTCCGTGCGACCGCAAACAGCGTGGCGTTTTAAATACCTAAGCGTGCTTTTCTAGTTACGACCTGTCTGGGGTGGCACGGACTGGAGACAGCAGCAACACATTTGCAGCGATGGTGCAATAGCAGCGAAAGCTCGGTTCATGGACTCAGAGCGGTTGGACGCTGGGTGCATAGCCATCGAGGTGTCTCCTTCCTTGTAATCCCGGGAAATGATTCGCAACTAAGAAAGATCTCTTGAATCAATATCCGTGCCGGTCGTTGATAATGAACAACTTAGTCTATTTCTAAGCGCCTTGCAATGGGGTACGCCCGAAATAGTTCACACTCACTACGCACTCCACAACTTCATCACTTACGCCAGATAGTTTCATCACTATCACCGTCTTCGGGAAAGTCGAGGAAGAAAGACTATGACTGCCACGCACGCTCCTCAGCGCGATCGCTCAGCTGCGGTTTTGAACAAGGCTCGTCGGCAAGCGGACTTGAATCGTCTACGCGAAGAAACCGCTAAGGGCGACATCCCAGATCTGCTGGTCATCGGCGCCGGTATCACTGGTGTCGGCATCGCTTTAGATGCGGCGTCGAGGGGTTTGAAAACCGTTCTCGTCGAATCGAAGGACCTCGCTTTCGGCACCTCTCGTTGGTCATCGAAGCTCGCCCACGGGGGCTTGCGCTACCTTGCCAGTGGCAATGTCGGTATCGCTCGCCGCTCAGCTATTGAACGTGGTGCGCTGCTCGACGTCACCGCTCCGCACCTGGTGCATAACCTGCCACAGGTTGTACCGGTGATGGACAAATTCGCACCGTTGACCCGGGTTTTGCCGCGTTTAGGCTTCTTGGCCGGTGACTTTCTACGCATTATCGCTGGTACCTCCGCCACTACCCTGCCGTTGTCCCGCACTGTCAGTTCCCGCCGAGTCAGCCAGCTTTCGCCGACCGTCCGTAAGCGCGACGTGAAATTCGGCTACGTCAACTACGACGGTCAGCTGCGTGACGACGCACGCTTGGTCACCACTATCGCTCGAACCGCCGCTAGCTACGGTGCAACTATTCTGACCCGGGTGCGCTGCGAGAACGCCTCTGGAACGAGCGCCACACTAATCGACGAGCTCACTGGCGATTCCTTCGAGCTGCCGGCTCACGCTGTGGTCAATGCCACTGGTGTGTGGGCCGCAAACCTAGCGACGAACATCAAGATTCGCCCATCTCGCGGCACGCACCTGGTTCTTGACGCCGCGAAGCTAGGCAACCCTACCGGCTCTCTCACGGTACCGGTTCCTGGTCACACCAACCGTTTCTGTTTTGTCCTTCCCGCAGAGCACAACCGCGTCTACATTGGCCTGACCGATGAGGATGCACCGGGCCCGATTCCGGACGAGCCGGAAGTGCCGGAGGATGACATCGTTTTTCTGCTCGATGTCATCAACCAGGCACTCGAGGTTCCGCTCACTCGTGACGATGTCATCGGTGCTTTCGCCGGCCTGCGTCCGCTCATCGACGCCGGCGAGGCACACACCGCTGACCTCTCCCGCGAGCACGCCTTGTTGGAGGCCCCGAACGGCCTGATTTCCATTACTGGTGGCAAGCTCACCGAGTACCGTCTAATGGCGGAGCAAACCGTGGACAAGGTTGCGGAAAAGCTCGGTGTTTCGCTTGCTCCGTGCTCCACCCGCACCATCCCTGTGCTGGGCTCCGAGCCAGAGGAGCTCGACCGCGCTCGCACCGCTGCCGCTGCCGGCCGTATCCCGATGCCGCTGTTTAACCGCTACGGTGCCGAATCCTTCGAGGTCATCGAATCCTGTCCGCTCGACCGACCGCTCGACCCGGTAGCGGAGGGTCTCGATGTCACCCGCGCCGAGTTCGCCTGGCATGTGACGCACGAGGGAGCTCTCAGCGTCGACGATATTCTCGATCGCCGCACACGTCTGGGGCTGGTCAAGGCTGATCGCGAAGCTGCCCTGCCAGCTGCTCAGGAGGCACTGGGGCTGGCCTAGCGCTGGCCATTGCCGCGGCTGCTTCTGATGCGGCCGTAGCTACTGGTTAAAGCAGAGGTCTTCGGACTTCCCGCTTTTTCTGTATACACGGAAACTATGAGTGTAAATAACGCTGTCACTTTCCCCTCCCTCGATGAACTCCGCTCCCGCAGGACAGTCAAATGGACCGCATATTCACCGGACGTGCTGCCACTGTGGGTCGCCGAATCCGATGCCACAACCTGCCCTGCCGTCAGTGCCGCAATCGACGAGGCGTGTCAGCGCGAACAATTCGGATACCTCTCGCAGGACATCACCGCGCTTACGACCGCAACCGCGGACTTTTCTGCACAACGCTACGGATGGCGCCCGAACCCCGACAATATCTTTGCCGTCGCTGACGTCGTCCGCGGTGTCACACTCGCGGTTGAACGCTTCACCCGCCCCGATTCCGCAATTGTCGTCCCCACTCCCGCCTACATGCCGTTTTTCCAGGTAGGTCCCGCGCTGGGACGCGAGACAGTGTGCATTCCCACGCTTGCCGACGGCCCGGATCTCGGCGCCCTCGAACGCGCCTTCGCCGACGGTGCCGGTTGCCTAATCTTGTGTAACCCGAATAATCCTCTCGGCTTTACCTACTCCCCCGAAAAACTGCGTGAGATTACCGATTTAGCCGCTCGCTTTGGTGCGCGCGTTATCTCAGACGAGATTCACGGCCCAGTTGTTCTAGATGGCACTCACACTCCAACCGCGTCGGTGTCGGATACCGCGGCGGCCGTGACTATCACGGTGACTGCTACCTCGAAGGGCTGGAATACCGCCGGCCTCAAGTGTGCGCAAATCATCTTTAACGACGAAGATGCCAAAACCTGGCTGGAGCTGCCCTTCATTGTTCGCGAAGGCGCTTCTATTCTTGGTGTCGCCGCGACCACCGCCGCCTACCGCGATGGCGTGCCCTGGCTGGACAATTTTGTCGATGTCCTGCGCACCAACCGTGAGACTCTGCGAACACGTTTGTCCACTATTGCGCCACAGGCTCGCTTTACCCCACCGCAAGCATCATTTTTGGCGTGGTTGGACTTGGGTGACGTGCCTGGTGTTGACAGTGAGGACCCAGCTGCGTGGCTGGTTGAAAACGCCAAAATAGCACTCAACCCCGGCTTCGCATTCGGCGAAGGCGGGGTTGGGCATGTGCGGCTTAACTTTGCGACCTCCCCGGAAATCCTCGGTGAGGCCCTGGACCGTCTTGACGCGGCCCTGCGCTTGTAGTTGACGTTTTAGTTGGTGACAGTGACGCTGCCGTCGGCGTTGACAACAACGTTGGAGGCCAGAGCGCGAGCCAGGTTCATGCGAACGTGCTGGCCCTCACCGTCAGTGCGATCGAGCGGGTAGCCGGATGGGATTGCGGTCTGAGCGAGGACGGAGCTGCGCTGTTCCTCAGTCAGCTGCGGGAAGCGGGTCTCCAGCAAACCTGCGTAACGCTTCGGAACAACAACTGGCTCGTTAGCCGGGCCAACCTGCTTGAAGTCGTAGGTCATGCGTTCGGTGTACTGCTGAACGGCAGCTGCGGTGCTCATGTACGGAGTGTCCTTGGCAACGCAGTTGGCGATGGTGTCGCTACAGCGGTACTCGAGCTCCGTACGCAGCTCATCCATGGCTTCTTCGATGAGTGGGCGGAACTCTGGGTCTGCCCAACGATCAGCTGCGGCCTGGTTGCCCATCATGCGGCCGCCCATAACGTCCAGCGGGTAGTGGACGCCCATGACAAGGCGAGAATGACCAGCCTCGGACGCACGCGCCTGAATCTGCGGTGCAACCTCCGGCAGCATCATAGCCAGCATGGTTGAAGTCCATGCAGCCTTGTTGGTGTGGCCCGACGGGTAGGACGGGGTGGTCGAGTACGGGTCGTCCTGACCTTCGCGGTAGTAGCGCTCGATGCGCTCCGGCGCCACCACAAATGGGCGATCGTAGCCGTAGACGTACTTCTCGAAGAAGGTCGAGCTGACCAGACCGCCGCCGCGAGCAAGGTTGCCGGACAGCAGGGCCTTTACCTTCGGCAGGCGATCCTCGTCGTAGGCATCACGGAAGTGCTGGCCCAGGTTTGCACCGAAAGCAGTGGAAATATTGGCCAGTGGGTCCAGGTAGTCGTCATCAAGAGCGAGTTCCTGTGCCTGCGGGTCATTCTTGGCAGCGTTGTTAATGCGGACGACCGTTTCGAGGTTCTGGTCCATAACCTCTGGGTGGTTCTTCTCCAGCTCCACGAAAGGATGCACAACGTAGAAGTAGAACCAGTTATCGGTGGCGGCATCCGACGGGTACGCGCGTGCAATCTGGTCCGGGCGATACGAGGTTGGCTTCGGCGCATTCGGGTCGGTGTTTTCACCGGAAGATGACGGCAGCGAGATGGAATCCGGGACCTCGAAGCCACCGCCGGGGAGCTTGATTCCCTCTGGAGCTGCCACATTAGCTGGAAGATCAGAAACAGAGTCCAGGCGGTTGCCGTGCTCGGCCAACGGGTTGACCGGAGCTGCCACGGCCGTTGCCGGTGTAAGCCCCATTACAACTGCCATTGCTGCGGTAGCAGCGCCGACGCGAGTACGTGTTGCAGTGCGCTTGTGCGGCTTCAAAGAAGACACTGAAGCATTCCTTTCCAGATTGCTGCGTGGGAGGCACCAGTTGTGAAGTGCTCTATAAGCCAAGGTCTGACAAAATCTTCACTTATGTTAAGCGCACGGTGAGGTTTCGGCGCGTTGAAAAGAAACAAGTTTTCAAAATGCTAGCGCCGATCGTGGGAGCTTTCCCCCTCAGACTCCGGGTTTTCACTGATAAATGCATAAAAGAAACCGGTTGGCGGGAGAAACGCCCGTCAACCGGTAAGAACTCAATACTCGCCCCAAACGGGGCTAAAAGCGTGGACTACTTGGAGTAGTCGTAGAAGCCACGGCCGGACTTGCGGCCGAAGTGACCCGCCTCAACCATGCGCTTGAGCAGTGGAGGTGCCGCGTAAGTCGGCTCCTTGTACTCATCGAACATGGCATCGGCAATGAACTTGATGGTGTCCAGACCAACCATGTCGGCCAGAGTCAGCGGACCCATCGGGTGCGCACAGCCATTGACCATTCCGGCATCGATGTCTTCTGCAGTAGCAATGCCGTCCTGCAGCATGCGAATAGCGCCGAGGATGTACGGAACCAGCAGGGCGTTAACAATGAAGCCCGAGCGATCCTTAGCGCGAATGACGGTCTTGCCCAGCGCCTCGGAAGCGTACTCGTACGCACGCTCCGACTGAACATCACCGGTCGTCAGAGTAACGACATGCTCTACCAGAGGCAGAACCGGAACCGGGTTGAAGAAGTGCAGACCCATGACGCGCTCCGGGCGCTTGGTAGCTGCAGCAATGGACTGAATCGGCAGCGAGGAGGTGTTGGAAGCCAGGATGGCATCTTCTGACTCAACAATTTCATCGAGCTGCGAGAATACGCTGGCCTTTACTTCTGGGTTCTCCACGATGGCCTCGATGACCAGCTCACGGTCAGCGAAGTCTTCCAGCTTGGTGGTGAAGCTAATACGCCCCAGAATCTCATCACGTGCAGACTGCTCTAGCTTGCCACGGGAAACGGCCTTATCCAGCGACTTTTCAATACGGGCGCGGCCGGACTCAAGGAACTCCTCCTTGGCCTCCCAGACCTTGACATCGCTACCGGCCTTCGCACAGACCTCAATAATTCCGGAGCCCATCTGACCGGCGCCGACGATACCTACTCGCGAGATACTATTTGCCATTGGCGTGTTTTCCTACCTTCTACTCTGGGTTATTAGCCAGCATTGTGCTTCATCCGAGTGCGCATTCGCTTGACGACGATCACAGCGCACTGGCTTTATTTACACGCTACTCACTTCCCCGGTTCCCCGGGCACGCTTTGCAGGACTTTTTACTTGAATTTCCCCCCACGAGCTTTGGGCAGCGGCTAGTACTGCATACGTTTTTCCAGCGCCTGCTGAATATCTTCCAGCTGCTGCTGAGAAGAGCGTGCCAACTCTTTCAGGTCGTTTCCGCCATGCTTTTCCAGCTCTTCCCACTGTCCGAGCATCTTATCCAGGCTGCCTTCCATCAACGTCAGATAAGCCATATCTGCGTGTGGCCCCTCCTCGTTCTCGAGGCGAGTCATGGTGGCGGTGTCGAGCTTGGTCTCCGACGGATCAACATCGACGCCGAGAGTCTTGACTAGCTGCGCTTCCTCTTCAGCAAAGATTGGTTCCGCCTGCTGCGCAATCTTTCGAGTCTCTTCCGAAACCGATTCCTTTGCAATCAGCGTCTGCGATGCTGTCTTCAGCGCCGCAGTATCTGCCGCCAGCTGAGCCAAGTTATCCCGAATGGCGGCGGTTGAGGCAACAGCACTCTGCTCCTGGCTTGTCTGATTCTGGTTGCTCTCCAGGGCTGCCTCATCGCTATCCCCACAAGCACTGAGACCAACGACGAGAGCAGAGGCCAGCACAGCGGAGCTAATACGCAGGCCACGCCCAATCAGAGAATAGGTCTCCCTGCTGGAAGCGGCTGCGCTATCGCGAAAGGTGTCTGAGGACATTAGTCGACCTGCAGCTCGCCCATGCGATCCCAGTCCTGCTTATCTGGCAGTACCTGCGAGACAATCTTCGGGGTCTCAGCGAGCAGCGGCTTCATCGCCTCCAGCCCCTTGGCGAAGTGCTCGGAATTGACGTGGGCTTCACCAGCGTCATCATCGAATGCCTCGACGAGGATGTACTGGTTGGGGTCTTCTACGCTGCGGGACCATTCAAACCACTTGTTGCCAGCCTCTGCGCGGGTGGCAGCGGTGAACTCAGCGACGTGGTCCATCCATTCGTCGGCAAACTCCGGCTTAACTTGGTAATTCACAACGATAAAAATCATGTCGCCCACTGTAGGCGCGTCCAAGCAGAATTGCACCCTTCGACGAATAGAGTTTCGCTGAGAATTTTTCTTACGCTGACCTCAGGTGACAGTTATATTGGTTTGTATGATGAACACTCCGCTCATTCTCACCTACCAAGATAAGACCCCACGCATTCATTCCAGCGCCTGGATTGCGCCCGGCGCGGTCATTATCGGTGATGTCGAAATCGGTGCGGATAGCTCCGTGTTCTACGGTTCTGTTCTCCGAGGAGACGTCGCACCAATCCGCATCGGCCAGCGCACCAATATTCAGGACAACTCCACAGTCCATGTCGACCGAGGCGTGCCCACGATTCTCGGCGATGATGTCACCGTCGGACACATGGCCTTGGTCCACGGCACCACGGTTGAAAATGGTTGCCTCATCGGCATGAAGTCCACCCTGCTTTCGCGTTCCCGTATCGGCGCTGGCAGCCTCATTGCTGCAGGTGCCGTGGTGTTGGAAGATCAGATTATCGACCCCAGGTCGCTGGCTGCAGGCGTTCCCGCCAAGGTGCGTCGTGAACTCTCCGCCGAGGAAGCAGAGGGCTTCATCGCCCATGCAGGGCGTTATGTGGAAACAGCGTCCAACCACCGCCACCTCCGCGAGGTCGACCTGGATATGGTGACTTTTAACTAGGCGGCTGCCGAGGCGCCTAGCTAAGCGGCTAGGCGGATTGTTTGACGGTCAACGTCGCAGCACTACACCACTGTCGCGCCCGCCGCGGCCAATTCCGCTAGTGCAGCCTTGCCGCGCTCCGGGTCCACCGCCGCGACCTGATTGCTCAGAACACGAACGGAAAAGCCCTCCTTGAGGCCATCGAGCACTGTGGCGCGGACGCAGTGGTCAGTCGCAACTCCCACCACATCGATTTCTTCGATGTCAGAGGCGCGGAGAGCGTCGGCAAGCGAAACGCCAGCCTCCGTTGTTCCCTCGAAACCGGAGTAGGCGGCGGCGTACTCCCCTTTTGTGACATCGATACGCACAGCAGCGGGGTTGAGCTGCTCAAAAAACGCGATGGCGCGCTGCATGCCGGGGTGAATCTCTGCGCCCGGGGTACCTGCAACACAGTGTTTCGGCCAGGTATCGACGAAATCCGGGGTTTCAGAGAAGTGCGTGCCTGGGTCGATGTGATTGTCACGGGTGGTCGCAAGAACCGAGTACTTGTTAGCTGTGCCCGCAACATGCAGATATGTAGCGGTGTACGCTGCCTCAGCACCGTCGACGGCAAGTGCGCCACCCGCGGAAAAATCATTCTGAGCGTCGACGACTACCAGTGCCATGCGGGGACGCGCCGGGCGCTGCTGTTCCTCGGAGTGGGCGTCATTGCTGGTGTCTGCCTCGGTGCCAGCGTTGTCCGAGTTGTCCGCATTGACCTGTCGGTAGATTTCGGAGAAGGAAGCGTTCATGGCCTATATCTTGCCACGTGCCCACGTTCAGAGGAGCACGTGAACTATCGACCGGACATCGACGCCCTACCGACAACACAGAGTCAATCCGGGAAAGCGGTTAAAATTGCTCCGGTAATTCTTTGGTACGACGACGGCTCCTGGTCGCGTCCTCCAATACGGGAGGTTTTTATGGCAGGCGGACTTGTCGCGCTGCTTGACGACGTTGCCACGATTGCACGTGCTGCAGCGGCAACAACAGACGATATTGCGGCTGCGGCCGGCAAAGCTAGCGCTAAAGCCGCCGGTGTTGTGGTTGACGACGCTGCGGTGACACCTAAATTCGTCGAGGGTGTCTCGCCGAAACGCGAGCTGCCGATTATTTGGCGTATCGCCAAGGGCTCCTTGGTCAATAAAATTGTCATTATTCTGCCGATTGCATTGCTGCTAAGTCAGTTTCTGCCCTGGGCGCTGACGCCGATTTTGATGCTCGGTGGCTCCTACCTGTGCTTTGAGGGCATGGAAAAGGTCTGGGAGAAGATTAAGCACCGAATCTCTCCCGATCAGACTGAGCAGGAGCGGATGGAGGCGGCGACCAACCGCACACCACAGAATGAAGATTCGCTGGTGAAGTCTGCAATTTTCACAGACTTGATTCTCTCTGCGGAAATCATGGTGATTTCTCTCAATGAGGTCGCTGATCAGCCGCTGCTCAATCGCGCGCTGATTCTTATTGTGGTCGCACTCATCATCACGCTTGCGGTCTACGGCGTGGTGGGCCTCTTGGTCAAGATTGATGACATTGGCCTGCACCTGCAGTCCAAGAAGTCAGCCGGTATCAGCAAGTTTGGTACGGCACTGGTCAAAGCCATGCCAATCGTTCTGAACACGATCGGCATTATCGGCACGTTTGCCATGTTGTGGGTCGGTGGCCACATCATGGTGGTCGGCCTCGACGAGCTGGGCTGGCATCTCCCCTACCAGCTGGTCCACAACCTTGAGCAGCTGTTTACCGGCGGCTTCCTCGGCTGGTTGGCCAATACCACCGGCTCACTGATTTTCGGCACCATCTGGGGTGCAATCATTGTGGCGATTGTCGCCGTGCTGCCATTCGGCCACGGCAAGCACAACAAGTCTGATGCTTAGGAGTACGTGACCTCGCCGTCGACGTAGACCCAACGTCGCGCACGCCGAACAAAACGGGAACGCTCGTGCATCGTACCGACACCGTCATGGTCATGAAAAGCCGCTTCAAATTCCACGATGCCTTCGCGGTCATCCTCGCCGCCATCGACAGCGTTGATGATGGTGAGTCCTTCCCATTCCACACCGTCATCGACATTGATAACTTCCGGGCGGTAGCGCGGATGCCACGTCCGCCAGATGTAATCCGCCTCGTGGGCAGCGTAAGCGCTGTACCTCGCTGCCATCAGCTCAGCTGCGGTCACCGCCTCCCGCTCACCGCGGTGCAGCGGGCCACAGCACTGCCCGTAGAGTCCCCCACCACACGGGCACAAATCGGAATCAGTAACGCGGGCGCGGGCGAAAAATGCGTTCCCGCTTCCTGCTCTAGCACCGTTTCCTGCTACCAATCCAGACTCCGTTACAGCACTGTTTTCTCTTACCTGCCGACCCATAATCGCCAGCCCCTCCCCAATCTTGCACGTGGTACTAAACACGTCCTAACAACGTCTTTACATACCTACCAATTGGCCCGCAGCACCGCTAGTCGGCTTAGCCCCGAGAGGCTTGACGACGGCTACCGCGTCGCCCTCGGCATTCCTTCCGCAAAGCCCGCAGCGGATTGAATTCCCACCACTGCCCGCTCAGCGAACTGCTCGATGGTGGCCGAACCCGCGTATGTGAACGAAGAACGTACGCCCGAGATAATGCGATCGATCTGGTCCTCCACGCCTTCGCGGCCTGGCTCCAGGTAGATTTTCGCAGTCGAGATGCCCTCTTCGAACATCTCGCGCCGGGCCTTCTCAAAGGCCTCTACCTGTGCATTTCGGCTCTCCACCGCACGGTGTGAAGCCATGCCAAAGGACTCCTTGAACATGCGCCCGTCGACGTCCTTTTGGACATCCCCTGGGGACTCGAAAGTACCGGCAAACCACGAGCCAATCATCACGTTGGACGCACCCGCAGCCAACGCAAGCGCAACATCGCGAGGATCCTTCACTCCACCATCAGCCCAGACATGCACGCCGCATTCACGGGCAGCTGCAGCGCATTCGAGCACGGCAGAAAACTGTGGACGCCCAACTCCGGTCTGCATTCGGGTTGTGCACATCGCACCCGGACCGACGCCGACCTTAATAATGTCGGCTCCCGCCTCCGCTAGGTCGCGAACACCATTGGCGGTCACGACATTGCCAGCGGCAATTGGCACAGGTGGGTTGAGCGCGCGGACTCGTCGTAAAGCACGGAGCATCGATTCCTGATGACCGTGGGCGGTATCGACAACGAGCACGTCGGCACCTGCGTCGAGCAGTGTCTTCGCGCGCCCTTCAACATCACCGTTGATGCCAAGCGCCGCACCGACGCGCAGCTTGCCCTCAGCGTCGACAGCGGGCTTGTAAAGCGTCGCACGCAGCGCGCCCTTACGCGTGAGAATACCCACCAGCGCGCCATCGGCGTCCACCACTGGAGCGAGTTTGCGCCCGGAAGCAGTGAGCTGGTCAAAAGCGTCACGGGGCTCAATATCGGCCGGAAGCGTAAATAGCGAAGTGGACATGAGCGTCCCCACCTGCGCAAAGTTGTCAACGCCCGCCAGATCACGGCCGGTAATCAGCCCAACCGGTTTGTTGTCTTCCACCACCACTGCCGCACCGTGCGCGCGCTTCGGCAGAAGATGGCGCGCATACCCCGCGGTGTGGTGAGGCTTGACGACGATCGGAGTGTCGAAAACCAGCCCAGCGGACTTGACCTTGCGGATGGTCTCAGCGGCAATGTCAGCTGGGACGTCCTGCGGCAGGATGGCAATTCCGCCTCGGCGAGCGGTGGTTTCGGCCATCCGGCGACCGGAGATGGCCGTCATATTGGAGACGACAATCGGAATGGTTGTGCCGGTGCCATCATCGGTGGCCAAATCGACACCCATGCGAGAGCCGACGGATGACTTTGACGGCACCATGAAGACATCGCTGTAGGTCAACTCGTAGGGCGCGGACTGATCGTTGAGGAATTTCACACACCCCAGGATATGCCGATTTTTCCGGCGCGCACGGTGAGAGTGCACAGAGGTGAGCATCAGTGGCTGACCTCGCCTGGTGTAGGTTCGAACGGGACTCCATTGACTCAACCGGGATTTTTCAGCCCAGGAAAGATGCTTAGCAGAATCTGATGAAAACGCCGATCAAAGATTACTTGTCCGAAATCGTCGAATCCGTCCGCCCCGATGAGTCTGGCGAGGTAGCGGACTATATTCCCACCCTTGCCCAAGCTAATCCCGACCGCCTGGCACTTGCTATGACCACCGTGTCAGGTCGCACCTACGCCACGGGCGACACCGATACTGAATTCACCATTCAGTCGATGTCCAAGCCCTTCGCTTATGCCGCAGCCATCACCGAGCACGGCACAGACAAAATCGACAGCATTGTGGGCACCGAACCTTCCGGTGAGGCTTTCAACGAGCTGTCGCTGGAGCAGGGCACGCACCGACCAAAGAATCCGATGATTAATGTCGGTGCACTGACCATCAACCAGTTCGTATGCCAGCCAGGTGCCAACTGGAAGACTCGCACCAAGCACATGGTGGAGCTTCTCTCAACTTTGGCTGGCCGTAAGCTCCGCGTTGACTACGATGCCTATGAATGCGAAATGGACACTGCCCATCGAAACATGTCCATCGCACATATGCTGGCAGCTTACGGTTTCATCGAAACCACGCCCCACGATGCTGTCCGCGGCTACACCGCACAGTGCTCCGTGCTGGTCAACACTCGCGATGTCGCCATGATGACCGCAGTGTTGGCCAACGGTGGCGTTAACCCGGTCACCAATCAGACTGTGCTCGGCCGCTCGGTTGTTCGCAGAGTCTTGTCCGTGATGGCTATTGCCGGCATGTATGACGAGGCCGGTGAATGGTTTACCGAGGTCGGGATTCCCGCCAAGAGCGGTGTCGCCGGCGGCTTGCTGGGAGCGCTGCCTGGACAGGCGGGTCTTGCAGCCTTTTCGCCGCGATTGAACGACCACGGCAACAGCGTCCGCAGCATTGCCATCTTCCGGAAGCTCTCCGAAGATTTGGGTCTTCATCTCATGGATGCCGATGCGATTGGTTCGCGTGCGCTGCGCGGTACGCGCGTCAGCAATGGCCGCTCGATCATCGAGATTCAGGGCCCAGTCAACTTCACTGCGGCCGAGATCATTCTCAACAGGTTGGCGACTTCCACACCGTCGGAAAGCGAAGTTGTCTTCGACGTCAGCCGCGTTGGCATTGTCAACCCGGTGGGACGCACGTTGATTCTGGAAGCGATGCGACGTCTGAGCCATGACGGCAAGGAGATCTTGTTCTACGACCCGGAGGGCGTACTGCCGAACCCAGATATGGGCGAGGGGCTGCTGCCAGTCATCCTCCAAGATGCGCCGTAAACTACGCTAACCGAAATCCAATATGGTGACGTTCGGGTAGTCTTGAACGATCGTAACGCTCGAAAGGCAGCAGCGCGAGAACAACCGGAGGGATGTAAATGCAGGTCAGCGATGTGGCATTAGTCTTCGAGGGCGGAGGGACTCGCAATAGTTACACGGCACCTTTCGTCGAGCGGCTACTTCGCGAGAGCATCGATGTCGGCTGGGTCGGTGGCGTAAGCGCCGGCGCCTCTCACGTGGTCAATTACCTTTCCCGGGATATCCAGCGCTCTATAAATAGCTTCACTGACTTCATCGCACAGCCGAACAGCAGTGGCTGGCGCCCAATGTTGCGCGGGCGGGGCTATTTCGATGCCGAGTACATCTACGAAGACGCGGGACTTCCCGACGGCGCCATGCCCCTGGATTACGAGACTTTTAAGAACAATCCAACTCCCTACCGGATTTCTGCTGTCCGAGCGGATACGGGCGAGACCATCAACTGGGGGCCGGACGATATCCCAGATCTACCTACGCTGATGAAGTACACTCGCGCCAGTTCGACGATTCCGGGTGTCATGCGTATGCCCTATATTGATGGCGTTCCGTTCGTCGACGGTGCACTGGGATCATCAGGTGGCATTCCCATTAATGCCGCCGAAGCAGATGGTTTCAAGAAGTTCCTCATCGTCCTGACTCGCCCGAAAGGATTCCGTCGCACCGCCCCTAAGCGCCCACAGCTACTGCGCCAGATTTTCCGCAGTAACCCGGTGGTGGCTGAGCTGCTTATCACTAGACACGAGCGCTACAACGCTTCTCTCGATTGGGCTGCTGAGCTTGAACGAAAAGGCCAAGCATATGTTTTCTACGCCAATAACATGAGCATCACAAAGGCGGAGCGGAGGCGGTCGAAGCTGCTGCACAACTACGAGCTCGGCCGGGCGCAAGCCGATGCCGAATGGCCAGCAATTCGAGAGTTCATGGGCTTATAACTCCCGCCACCTTTAGGAAGCTTTTCGTTCATTCCTCTTTACTGTGTACGTAACCTTGTGTTAACCTTTGCGTAGCGAACAACCTCGTTAGGTAAGGCTCCTATATCCACATAGGCCGCTGCCCTGCACTTTATCGAGAGTTTCGAAAGACTCTCGAAGCAAGGGTCCATCTCAAGTGGCCACCTTTAGTTACGGCATTACATTGCCAACACTCTTAGGCGGGGAGCCATAATTTTTCAATCAACAGAAATTCCCTCCTAGCAAAGGAGCTGGGATACCTGGAAAAGGATCCACAATGACACAGACACAGAACACCATCGCCAACTTCTTCAAGCCGAAGTCTTCAATCAGCCCGTACAGCCTCCTGCCTGACACCGTAAGCATGCACATGACGGATTCTTACATTGCGCTGCCGGAGGACATCACGGTCGGTGAGGCACTGAGCACCTACGCAGCCGAATTTGCTGGTCTCGATGACGATACCTGTGTCTTCCTCGTCGACGATGAAGGCTACCTGACCAGCGATATTACGCTGAAGGAACTCCGTGAGTACGCCGACCGCGATGCCTACATGAACACCGTCGGCGCCCCGGTGAAGGTCTTTGTCAAGCCCGAGGATCCAGCTGCAATCAGGGCTCGCCAGCTTATTGACGGGCCGCTCAGCGAGCTGCCCGTCGTCCGCAGCGGCAAGCTGGTAGGTGTCCTCACCGACCGCATCTCTGAGCGCATTCTTGGCAGGACAAAGGCAGCTAAGAAGTCAAAGAAGTCCAAGGGATTCTTCTCGCCGATTACCGCGTTTTTCGGCGCCGCCAATAACTAGGGCGACTAACTTGGGTAGACGACCCGAGTAACTCAATAGGCCAGCTAGCGTTTGCTAGCTGGCCTATTGTTGTTACCACACTGTTCTATCCCCACAGATGAGAGCCCTCAGGAGGCAACCGTGATACGAGACTGGATTCGGGTAGCCCTGGGCATGTTCGCGGTTGCGTTTGGAGCCAACCTCTTCGCACCACTCCTGCCCGCGTATCGAATAACCGATGCTCTCAACCAGTCCCAGGTCACCTTTCTCTTCGCCATCTACGTCGCAGGACTCATCCCCGCGCTACTCATCTGCGGCCCACTTTCCGACCGGCTCGGCCGTCGCGCCATCATCCGGCCCGCACTCATAACCTCTGCCGCCGGCTCCGTCGTCCTACTCACCGGCGTCTGGTTCCACTTCCCATCACTGCTGATAGGACGCCTTGTCGTCGGCATTTCGATGGGTATGGTAATGGCCGCCGGCGCCTCGTGGATTAAAGAGATTGCGCCCGTCGCACCTCAAATTTCCGCTCGGCGCGCAACCGTTGCGCTCTCCGCCGGGTTCTCCCTCGGCCCCCTGGCTTCCGGGTTGGTCGCGGAGTTTGCTCCCCGCCCTGATGTCATCCCCTATCTTGTTCATCTCGCACTGCTGCTTGGCATCACACCACTGACATGGAACGCTTCCGGCGGACTGCCAACCTCAGCGCACAGCGACACCCCGCAACGGTTCTTCTCCTCCGCCACGCTTAGCCCGAGATTCCTGTGGGCAGTCGCCGCTTGGGCACCGTGGGTCTTCGGTGCCGCGTGCACATCGTTCGTCGTCCTTCCGACAATCGCCGAATCCAGCTACCCCATTGCCTTTGCCGGACTCATCGCCTGCATCACGATGGGCACCGGCGTTCTGGTGCAACCACTGGTCACTCGAATCAGTTCCAGCAGCTTTATCCCGCCAGCTATTTTCGGTCTTGGCTTAACGACGGTCGGAATGTTGCTCAGCCTCATCGTCGCACTCACCCAGAACGTGTGGAGCGTTTTCCCCGCCGCTCTGACCCTCGGTGCCGCATATGGCGTAATGATGGTCTCCGGTCTCCGCGAAGTGCAAATTATCGCACCGCCAGCCGAGTTGGGTGCTGCCACCGCTATCTACTATTCGCTGACCTATGTTGGTTTCTTCGCTCCTTTTGTTATTTCTTTCGCAGCGCCGAAATTCGGGTTTGTGCCCGTTTTCGTCTTCGGTGCGATCATTGCAATGGTCTCCATGTATCCCGTGGCAAAGGTTGCGCAGTCTGCGGTGAGGTCCGACGGAGCGTCGTAAAGCAGACGCGACTGAAATCCTTGTTTTGGGGAAGCGAGCTGAGACGAGCTCTTGTATTCTTTCTTTCACAAAAGCTTGGCTCCGGCCCAGGGCTCCTGGGCGGGTTGCATAGGTTGTTGAAATTCAGCTCGATGGAATGAGGAATCATGAAGCAGCGCAGCTCTGGAATGTGGGAGAAGTTTGCGACAACTGTAGTGGCGGGTCTGGCAAGCGCCGCGTTGCTCACAGCATGTGGCTCGGGGGAAGAAAGCAGCAATGCCGGTGGTGAGGCAGGCAAAGAGTCGACCAGCAAGATGACGAAAGCAGATGGGTCAGCTCCTGCTGCAGCCGAAGATCAGCTCCTACTCACAAATGAAGTTCAAGGGGCGGACTTCTCCGGAAACAAGATCACCGGGTTCAAAGATGCCATGGAGATGTTTTCGGAAGATTCCATGAAGTTTGAACCGGCCGAATGCGCCACTTTCACCAACTCAACTGAGGAATTGGAGAATGCTGCCGGCGCTTACACGGACATTAAGGAAGAGAACGTCACTGTCAGCGTCTCGATATTGAAGAATCCTGAGGCGTACCAGAAGTACGAGGACAGCCTCGAAAAGTGCTCCGACGTGACGGCTACGATGGATGCTTCCGACATTCTGAAAGACTCCATGGAAGGTCAGGAGATTTCTCCTGAGATGCAGGACATGTTTAATGACATGGACATGACGACCACAATGAAACTGCACCGAGAAAAGTGGGAGCCAAATCTTTCCGTCAAGCCAGCTGAGTTCACTGCACACGAGACCAGTGCGAACATCAACGCCGGTGGCACGGATACTACGGCCACCAGCTACGACATTGTCGGGATCGTCAATGGCGTAATGGTAATGGTGTCCGCCGCCCCGACTCCGGATGTACCAACTGACAACATGGAAAACACGACGGATCCCATGCAGATTCCAGAGGCAACTCCAGAGTCTAAGGAAGCGGCAAAGAAGCGTGCCTTGGAGGTCTTCGATGCCCAGGCAAAGAAGATTATGGATGCTGCTTAGTTTTTCTTCTTAGCCTACTGTTTTCTGAAACCACAGTTTTTGCGAAATAGCGGGACGCAATCGCTGAGGAGCATCAGCACACAAGTACCGGAGTCTCCCTAGAACTCCGTCAATTCCTGCACTTTGGGACTCCAGAACGCAGCTCGTGGCGCGTTGAGAGTTTTAAAGTGCGGGTTCGTTATTTCGTCAAGTGCGCGCACGTAGTCCGGCACAATATCCCGTGGAATTCTCAGGCCCATGGTCAGGTGCGGAATCCAGCGGGAGCCGCGGCCGTCAGGGTTGAGACGACTGATTGCGCGAGCAGCCTCTTCCAGCTCATCGCTTGTTTCTAATAACCATGCGACAGTCTGTTTACTCTTTGTGCCGAACACTACCGTTCCTACCCTGCGAAACTCTGCTGGCATAAGCGGAGGGAGAATTTCGGCTGCTCGTTGGACTACCTTCGGTCTCATAGTCGGCGCAAAAGTCACAGTGATGTGGGGCTTTTGATTCTGCTGCGGGAATCCACGCTCTGCCAGTTGCGCAAAGATCTCTTTAACCTGCGCCTCTTGCTCAGGCAGAAGGTACATCAGGATGTTGTCAGGTGACACCACGTGACGCTTACTCCTCCCCTATTGCTGTCGGTCGACACACTTGAAGCACTGACGAAGGGCGCCGTTACTAGCGCTCTTCACCTAAGACACTCAGGACCTTGCACTAACCTTGCACTCCAGAGCATAGCGTAAGGATTTTCCACAATTTATAACCTACCTATTGAAATTTCTAGCCTCTTATTATTACCCCTGGTAAAAACAACTTTTTATTGGGATAATGGAGGTGGGCAGGCTTCCTGAAAGCCCTCTAGAGCATCTTCAAAAACAGTGTGGAATGACGGCCGATTCTCCACGTGGCACAAATACCGACACGGCTGGAAAGGTACGTAAAGACATGGCACCGAAACCTAAAAAGATTACGCCCCCGAAGAATCAAAAGTTGGTGAAGAGCAAGGCAAGCTTCAGTCGCGAAGAGCTCGCTGATTTGCTGGAGACGCTGGCGGCTCGCATCCGCGCCGGGGAAATGACTCTCGGCACTGGCAAGTCCGCGGTGACGATGACCATGCCAACATCGTTTAATACCACGATGGAAGTTGTCGATTCCCGAAAGCGTACCGGCATCGAGCGCGAGCTAGAGCTGGAAATCGACTGGATGGTCGACGAGGCTGGCGAGCCTGTCGAAAAGCCAGGACCAGCATCTGGCTTCGCAATCTCCTAGCAGGCTTGTTGCTGTCCGGTTTGTTCCGCGCAGCACAGTAACCTGCATCGAAGGCTGCGTTCCACTGCTTGTACTGGTCGCCGAAACAACTCACTACCGCTCGCCATTTCCGCAGGTCACAGCGAACAGATTTGAGTCGTTTTGGTCGATTTTGCGTCCTTTGGCCGTCATTTACCGCTGCGGCACTGGCCGACAAGCGAGCCGTCGTCAAGCAACACCCAATTACACCCGTCAGGCACCCACGCCTCCCCACATCGCATGAGGTGACGCTAACCTAATTCAGGAAAATTCGCGACGAAGGGAACGCGCATGGCCAAGGGCAAGAAAGGCGACAAGGGCAAGAAGAAGGACGCCGCCAAAGCCGCGAAAAAGCTCGCCGGCAAGGACCCCTTCAAACTGGCTGCGATGACACCGAAGAAGAAGTGCTGCAAATCCGGCATCCGCTGCCTGCGCTGCCCCGTGGTGCTACACAAGCTCAATCGCGAGATCAAAAACGGCGAAGTCGACCATGCCGCCCTGCTGCTCGTCACTGCGAAAGCCCGGATCCGGTAGCCGGCCCTCGCCCCCCCCAGCCCGCCGTCAGGCCCGACCCATGAGCAGTGGTGTCGCGCTCTGTATGACACTGGTACCGGTTCTCCTGGGCTACCTGCTCTTCGGACACCGGCTCACGCACGTCACTCCAAGCACCGCGACAACGCTCCAGCGAACTCCCGCCAGGTCAGGAAGTTTTATTCCCCCGACATGAGGCCTCGGCCAGAACCGGGAATGTGACCGTCGGAGGATGGCACCTTGTGTATCCTTTGAGTGTCATTGAGCCCTGAAGGAGCAAGAAAGTAGCATGACCCACCCCTCCTCCGCCGCCTCTACGGTGGGCATCCGGTCCCGTGCCCTGCGTTTCGCACCGCGCCGCTCGGACTGGTCCCGCGCGACAATCGGGCGCGACCTCTCGGCAGGCCTCATGGTGGCCCTCGTCGCCCTCCCCCTCGCACTCGGCTTCGGCGTTGCGTCCGGTGTCGGCGCGGCGGCCGGAATTACGACGGCCATCGTCGCGGGTATCCTGGCCGCAGTCTTCGGCGGTAGCAATGTCCAGGTAAGCGGCCCGACCGGCGCAATGACCGTCGTGTTAATCCCCATCGTGGCCAACCATGGTGCCGATGGGGTGCTCGTCGTCGGCGTGCTGGCAGGGCTCATGCTGCTCGTGTTGGCGGTCACCGGTGCTGGCCGAGCGATGAAGTACATGCCGTTACCTGTCGTCGAAGGTTTCACCGCCGGTATTGCGTTAATCATCGGCCTCCAACAGCTGCCCGCAGCACTCGGTGTTGACGTGGACGGCGAGAAAGTCCTCGGGTTGGCGTGGGGCGCAATCAAAGCTTGGTTAGACGCTCCGGCATGGCAAGCGCCCGTGATGACCATTGCGGTGGCGGCTGGAATCGTGCTTGCTGCGCGCGTTCGTAGCGGCTTCCCCGCGGCGCTGGTGTTGGTAGCTGCCGCGACGGCCATCAACATGCTGGCAGACAGCGGCCTGAAGACAATCGGGTACATCCCGTCGACGTTGCCTGCCCCGCGCTGGCCACAGATCCCGTGGGAGCACCTGGATTCGCTTCTGTTGGCAGCAGTCGCCGTCGCAGCTCTCGGCGCGTTGGAATCGTTACTATCTGCGACGGTTGCCGACGCAATGACTGTTGGCGACCGGCACGATCCCGACCGCGAGCTCTTTGGACAGGGCGTGGCCAACGTCGTCGCGCCCCTGTTCGGCGGGATTCCCGCGACCGCCGCGATTGCCCGAACTGCCGTCAATGTGCGGGCAGGCGCAGGCACACGCCTGGCAGCGGTGTTCCATTCGCTGCTCCTGCTCGTCGCCGTACTCGTCGCGGCTCGGTGGGTGGGCGAGATTCCTCTCGCCGCGCTCGCCGGCGTGCTCATCGCCACTGCGATTCAGATGCTCCACCCGCGGAACCTCCGCTCGGTGATACGCGCCACCAAGGGCGACGGGGCGACCCTGCTCATCACAGCTGCCGCCACCGTCGTGTTCGATCTTGTAGTCGCCGTGCTCATCGGCCTCATTATGGCGGGCTTCTTCGCACTGCGCGATACCGCCCGCACGGCGGTATTAGAGGCCGCCCCGCTAGACGAGGGAGACCACCGCGACAAGGAGCGTGAGCTTCTCGACGAGCACATCGCCGCCTTCCGTATGGAAGGCCCCCTCTTCTTTGGTGCAGCGCACGATTTCCTCCTCGAGCTCGCTGATGTCTCGTCGGTCAAGGTTGTCGTGCTCCGCATGCGCTACGTTACGACGATCGACGCCACCGGCGCCCAGATGCTCGCCGACACGATTGGGCGCCTCGAACGCCGCGGTACCAGGGTCTTGCTCGCAGCCACGAAGCCCGAACATATTCCGGTGTTGCGCGAACTCGGCGTATTCGACCAGCTTGCGCACGAGAATCACGTCTTCGACAACACTCTCGACGCCATCGCCCACGCCCGACTGCATGCCTCGCGCATTCAGCATGAAGAGTCTGATGGCGCACCCGCGGCATCGCAGAGTCAATAGCTTGGCTGAGCCAGACAATGGTCACTCCGTCGCAGTCGACCCTGCAATCGTGGGTCCACATCCCCATCGCGCGACGCTTGAAAAACCTTTACACGTTGCACTTAAACTCCACGACGTGTCGTTGCAAAGTCACCTTCTCATTCGTGAAGCCGATGTGAGTGTAATCGCTTGGCGCGTAGCATTGGTGACATGCGCATTTTCACCGTGGGCCACTCCAACCTCGAGTTCGAGGACTTCGCTGAAATGATCAAGGCGGCCGGTGTGGCATCCATCGTGGATGTGCGCAAGCTGCCCGGGTCCAGGAAGTACCCGTGGTTCAACGGCGACCACCTTGCCGAACACCTTCCCACATGTGGCATCACTTACAGCAGAAGCGAGGGCCTAACCGGACGGCGCAACGTGTCCCACTCGGTGCCGTTTGAGGTTAACGGCAACTGGCGTAACCGCAGTTTCCACAATTACGCCGACCATGCGCTGGGCGAGGAGTTCTCCGACGCGATCTCGCAGCTACGGGCGAACGCAGCCGAAACTCCCACCGCGATCATGTGCTCCGAGGCGGTGTGGTGGCGCTGCCACCGGCGTATCATCGCCGACCACCTCATCGCCCACGGTGACGAGGTTGGCCACATTATGGGCCTGGGTGCAGCCGGGGCGAAGGTGAGCGAGGCAACGCTCAACGACGGCGCAGTCATCGGCAACGATCTCCTCGTGCGCTACCCCGAGCGGGGCTAGCACATACACCAGAGCCCAGGGGGCTGCATCCTCCTCGACCTGACCTACGCTTTGTATTCATGGAGCGCCCGCCACCTTATGAGCAGCAGTATCGGAGGCGCACCAGCGGATAGCACGCTCAAACGAGCTTTAGGTTAGGAAATCTGAACCGCTCAATCTAAGAAGACCACCGGGGACTCCGGTAGCGCCCCAAAGCGCCGAATCGAAAAATCGATCTACCGTCTTGCCACGGACCTAGACATCGAGCTTAAAGTCCACGGTATCTCGTTGCAAAGTTACTTTCTCGTTAGCACCATGAAAAGGAGTGGTATCCAATGAAAGCGTTCGGATTCTTAAGCTTCGGGCATTACGCCTTCGGTGGCCAGCGCGGGCCATCTGCGGAAAAGATCGCCAAGACTCATCTGGAGATCACCCAGGCTGCGGACGAAATCGGCGTGAACAACGCGTCCTTCCGAGTCCACCACTTCGTGCCGCAGGCCTCCGCCCCGATGCCGCTGCTGGGTGCTGTCGCGGCCACCACCAAACACATCGAGATGGGCACCGGTGTCATCGACATGCGCTATGAAAACCCGCTCTACCTCGCCGAAGAGGCCGCGTCGCTGTACCAAATTTCCGGTGGCCGCGTGGCCCTGGGCGTCTCGCGCGGCGCCCCAGAGGTGGCTGACCGCGGCTGGGAGGCCTTCGGCTACAAGGGTAAAGCGCCCAACGGCGCGGACGTGGCGCGAGCCCACCTCGAGGCGTTCATGGCTGCAGTGGACGGCAACGGATTCGCCACCGCCGCACCGCTAGACCGGCAGTACCCCAACATGTTCCAACCCGGCTCCGCCCTGCCGGTC
The DNA here is from genome assembly GCF_001838255.1 of Corynebacterium sp. HMSC073B01. Classification (NCBI taxonomy): domain Bacteria; kingdom Bacillati; phylum Actinomycetota; class Actinomycetes; order Mycobacteriales; family Corynebacteriaceae; genus Corynebacterium; species Corynebacterium sp. HMSC073B01. The sequence continues at coordinate 64,310 of NZ_KV836159.1, forward strand.
TTCCCCATGGTGCCCGAGCTGCGTAAGCACATTTTCTACGGCTCCGGCACCCACGCTTCTGCCGAGCAAACCGCCAAGGACGGGCTCAACCTGATGTCCTCCACCCTGGTCTCCGAGACCACCGCCGAGACTCTGGGCGAAATCCAGGCGGATCAGATCAGCCGCTACCGCGCCGCGTGGAAGAAGGCGGGCCACGATTGGACGCCGCGTGTGTCGGTGTCCCGCTCCGTCTTCCCCATCGTCGACGGCGCGGACATGCAGTTGTTCGGCATGCAGGCCTCCGGCTCCGATCAGGTGGGCATGCTTCCCGACGTCGGCGCCTCCACCTTCGGCCGCACCTACGCCGCCGAGCCGGACAAACTCATTGAGCAACTCAAAGCCGACGCCGCCGTCATGTCCGCCGACACCCTGCTCATCACCATCCCCACTGGGATGGGCGTCGACGTCAACGTGAAGATCTTGGACAACTTCGCCACGCATGTCGCCCCCGCGTTGGGTTGGCAGCCGAATCACGAAGGCCCAGTTACCGGCTATCCCATCGACTAATTCCTGCAGGTCGCAGGACCTTCGCGGAACCGTCAGTTCAGTGCATTTTGAATAGTTCAACACACGTTGTATTGTTCAGCACATGCTGACTATTGCTTCGCGCCTCGACGTCATGAACCGGCTCGGCCGGGCCATGGCTGATCCGACGCGTTCCCGAATCCTGATGACCCTACTCGACGGTCCGGGCTACCCGGCCGAGATTTCGCAAAGCTTGGATCTGACCCGCTCGAACGTCTCGAACCACCTGTCCTGCCTACGCGATTGTGGCATCGTCGTCGCTGAGCCGGAGGGCCGTAAGACCCGCTACGAAATTGCCGATCCGCACCTCGCGGCGGCGCTCGAAGCGCTGGTCAACGCGACGCTGGCCGTCGACGAGAATGCCCCCTGCATCGACACCGAGTGCTCGGTGCCCGGCTGCGGCGAGAAAGGAACGGACGCATGAGTTCAGCATGTGGATGCGAACACGAACCCGCCACGGAGATCGAAGAGCTCGATCGGCCATGGTGGAAGGACCCCGAGCTACTGCTACCGATCTTCTCCGGCGTAGCCCTCATTACAGGACTGGCGCTGGACTGGTCCGACTTGGAGACGCCCGCAACGGTACTGTATTGGCTTGGCCTGCTGTTGGGCGCTTACACGTTCGCACCTGGAGCGATCCGGAACCTTGTCACGAAGCGCAAGCTCGGCATTGGCTTGCTTATGACGATCAGCGCGGTCGGCGCGGTGATCCTTGGTTTCGTCGGAGAGGCCGCGGCGCTGGCGTTCCTGTACTCGATCGCCGAGGCGCTTGAAGACAAGGCGATGGACCGGGCCCAAGGCGGACTGCGGGCACTGTTGAAGCTGGTACCGCAAACCGCGACCGTGCTGCGCGACGGTACGACGGCCGAGGTCGCTGCGAAGGACCTTGAGGTTGGCGAGCTAATGGTCGTACGCCCCGGGGAGCGGATCGCCACGGACGGCATCATTCGGTCCGGACGCTCCAGCCTTGACACCTCAGCGATCACCGGAGAATCCATTCCGGAGGAGGTTGCGCCCGGCGACGAGGTACCCGCGGGAGCGATCAACTCCGCCGGTGTGCTGGAGGTCGAGACGACCGCAGCTGGAACGGACAACTCGCTGACCACACTCGTCGACCTCGTCGAGCAGGCGCAGGCGGAGAAGGGTGACCGCGCCCGGATCGCCGACCGAATTGCCCAACCCCTAGTGCCCGGGGTGATGATCCTGGCGGTGCTGGTCGGCGTGATCGGCTCGCTGTTGGGCGACCCCGAGACTTGGATCACCCGTGCGCTGGTGGTCCTGGTCGCAGCGTCGCCGTGCGCGCTGGCAATCTCCGTGCCGCTGACGGTCGTGGCCGCGATCGGCGCGGCCAGCCAGTTCGGAGTAGTCATCAAGTCCGGCGCGGCGTTCGAGCGACTCGGCGGCATCCGTCACCTAGCGGTAGACAAGACCGGAACCCTTACCCGCAACCAGCCCGAGGTTACCGGAGTGGTCCCGGCAGACGGATTCGATCGGGCGCAGGTGCTTTCCTTCGCGGCGGCGGTTGAGCAGCAATCGACGCACCCCCTCGCCGCGGCGATCGTGGCAGCGGAGCCCGAAGCGCCCACCGCCTTGGATATCAGCGAGGAAGCCGGTCATGGCATCGGCGGCACCGTCGAAGGCCGACGGGTGCTGGTCGGCAGCCCCCGATGGATCGACGCCGGGCCACTGAAGGCGGACGTTGAGCGCATGGAGTCCGAAGGCCAGACCTGCGTCCTAGTCACCGTCGATGACGCTCTCGCCGGGGCGATCGGGGTGCGCGACGAGTTGCGGCCCGAGGTGCCCGATGCCGTGCAGTCCCTGCACGACAACGACGTGGAAGTGAGCATGCTCACCGGCGATAACACTCGCACCGCCCGGGCGCTGGCTGAAATCGCCGGAATCGACGACGTGCGCGCCGAGCTGCGACCGGAGGACAAGGCAAGCATCGTCGCCGAACTCTCCTCCAAGACGCCGACGGCGATGATCGGCGACGGCATCAACGACGCGCCGGCACTGGCGGGCGCAACGGTGGGCATTGCGATGGGAGCAACCGGCTCTGACGCCGCGATCGAGTCCGCTGACGTCGCCTTCACTGGCCACGACCTCCGGCTGATCCCGCAGGCGCTGCAGCACGCCCGCCGAGGCAGCAGGATCATCAACCAAAACATCGTGCTGTCTCTGGCCATCATCATCGTGTTGATGCCACTGGCGATCAGCGGTGTACTGGGCTTGGCCGCCGTCGTGTTGGTACACGAAGTCGCCGAAGTCATCGTGATCTTGAACGGCCTGCGGGCTGCACGAGCGAAACGCTGAGGCTGTGACCGGCAAGTCTTATAAGGGTTAAACCACGCGCCGAGCGCACACACGTTGGACCAGGCGAGTCATTCGAGTTCACCACCTGGTCCTTCTCGATGCGTGCAGGCACGGGAACTGTGGGGGAACCTAATAGTTCAACGGTTCGATACCGCTTGCAGATTCTTCACACGAGGTAGCGGAATGGACCGAGGCCGAACGAAAACCCGAGTTAGAGACAGCGCTCTTCAACCTACCCCCAATAACGCGAAACGTCATTAACGCCTCGCGTTACACGTTGAACTTGAACTCGACGGAGTGTCGTCGATAAATAACCATTTGATGCGCGCGTGCGGAATTAACAACGAAATACCGCTAAAACAGACAACATATGGGGTGCACAGAAACACATATAAGTTCTGCGGAAAACCTATAGGGTGCGTCGCTAAAAACCGCTGTGCGCGAAAAACATAAAGGGTTTACGGACCCGGTCCCAGACCCCTCAATACTCTGAGCCGGAAGAATGGAAAGTGGAAGGTTGATGTATCCCCACTATTTATTTTTTTCCGTTTTTCGGAGTACATCGGGAGCTACAACTGCGGACCAGCTCTGTGTGAACTAGATGAGAAGGCGCAGCAGCGAATCATCGACGCTGGACAGTTGGTGCTGCGGGCACGCGAGCGGCACCCCCAGCGGTCACTCGCGGAGCACTACAACCCGTTATCGATGGACCCAATTCTGCTCAAGGCTCACAACAACTTGGACCGGGAAGTCGATAAGGCTTTCGATGTGGCACGCAAACTCACCAACGAGCGCCAGCGCCAGGAGCTACTGTTCGCCAGCTACGGGGAGTTGGCGAGGGGCTATGTCTCCTCGCTTTCATCAAAATCGAAACCACCAGCAGGGTCGTTCCCCGTGCGGGTGATTTTGATCGGTCCCGCTGCTGGGTGTAGAACCCTGTCGCTGGCAACGCCGGGAACTATGACTGTGCCCGACGAGAACACGTCACTGCCATAACGCGGCTCACGGTAGACGAACATGGGTCGTTCACTACTACTGGTGGATTTCGGTTTTGGTGGTGGGGGGATTACCGCCGCCGGCCTCGATTTTTCCGTTGAGGAGGTCGTTGACTACTTCCCGATGGTGAAATGGGCCGATGGTGAGGTAGAGAGGAACCAGTCACCTGGAAGAGATCGATCCAGTCGCTGGTGTGCAATCTGGGAGGTAGGGTCGCGGGGTCGATTCCTCGCGAGCGCAACCATGATTGTGTCTCTGAACGTGATGAAAACAACCCTGCCCTTCGGAGAATTTCCCCTATCCCGCGTCCCCGGGCAGTGAAAACGGTGTGCACCATCGCCTGAAAGGCTTTGCGCTGCTCTATCGGAATCTTCGGGTCACCCACCCGGCGGATCACTAAGATCCCCCCGTCAACGTTTGGCTGTGGCCGGAAAGCAGACCTTGGTACTCGGGAACCAAGGTGAAACGTGAACCATGGGGACCACTGAGCCGTCATCATCGTGCTTGCACCTACCCCGGCCCGGCGGCGAGCGACTTCCCACTGCATGAGGAGTACAGCGTCAGTCCATGCCGGCGCATGCAACAACTTTCGAAGAATGGCAGTGGTGAGGTGAAAGGGAATGTTTCCCACAATGACGCAGGGAGTGGCGGGTAACCGGAAGTTAAGGAAATCATCATGGACCACTTCGACCGCCGCCGAGGCGGTCTTTTTTGTGAGTTTGGCAGCTAGTTTTGCGTCTACCTCAACTGCCGTTATCGCCCTCCCCAAGTGGGCCATCGGGTGAGTGAGGGCACCGCTTCCTGGCCCGATCTCAATGATGGGGCCGGAGGTTTGTTTCACAAGATCGACGATGGAGTTGATGATCTTGTGGTCTGTGAGAAAATTTTGGCCATGCTCGTGACGGCCGTATCCGTATGCAGACATCAGGTGTGCTCCTTGGAGTTGAAACGGAGCCGGGCATGACAAATAGCCGCCCGGCTAAAGGACCGGAGCGGTTTCTAACCTGCGGGAGGGAGAAAACCGCCTTAGCGGCTGGTGAGCGGCCGCATGAAAACGGAACCTGAAATCAACATGGGCCTATCGTATCCAATTAATTTCGCAGGGTCCAATACGGTGAGAAAGAAGACAACCGCACCGCAACAGTGCAAGACCTCTCTGGATTGGAATTTGTCCTACCTTCGGCTCGTCGTACAGACGCCACTGGCGTATTTTGTCTCTGGGCAACGAGGGGGAGTTACCCCCACCTCCGGATGTTTTTAAGGTGCACCCCTTATTACGCTGTGGTGCGGGAGTAGTTTTGTCCGACTGATCGGACTACCCACCGACGTGGGGCGGGTAGTTCGAGGTCCCAGCAGATGATCGCGTCGATTTCGCCGCGTTCAAAGGATGCCACCATGGCGTCGTAGTCGGGGCGAGCCACATTCTTCTTTGACGCGGAAATGGACTGATCGACGTAGTTATGTCCTATGTCCAACGTCCAAGCCACGCTGCTTTGCAATGGCTTCACAGTCCTGACGCTGCCGGTCGATGGTGAGGCCATCCACGTCAGCGTCTCGCGAGATACGAAGGTAAATAGGAGCGCGTGTTGCCAAACGCTTTTAATAAGGCCCTTAGCTAACATTGAACTTAAACTCGACCACGTTCCGTAGCCGAATAACCTTTGGAGCCGCGCCGTCAGTTAGCAGAGATGTGGCACCGCAGCGCCTAGGCAAGAGGAGGCAGATGAGTATCGACGATATCGCGGACCACGTCGATGTCGACGCCGAAATACTGGTGCACCAGGATGTTGCGGAAATCCCGAATCTGAGGCCAGACGATCTCAGGGTGCGCGCCGGTGATCTCATCGGGAAGATGGTTCACGGCTTCGCCGGACTGCGACTCACAGCGGCACCGCCTCGGCGAGCGTCGAAGCGGATACCGGGTGCCTGAGCAACTGGGCAGGAAACACGTCGATGCCATCGCGCCCGAACAGAGCGCGACTCTCCTCGAGCAGACCAGACGCACGCATCAGGAGACGTCCCTCCGCAGGGTCCATCCCGACGAGGATGTCGATGTCCGATCCTGCAGACGCGGTGCCGCGCGCGACGGACCCGAACAACTTCGGGTTGGTCGCGCCGTACCGATCGAGGAGCACCTGGAACTTGTCAAGACGCGCAACGAGAATCTTGCGTAGGGCAAGCGTCTCGGGCGTCACGACGGTCTCAGACATGCTTCCGGGGGTAACGGGCTCGGCAGCACGTCGACATGGAGCTTTGACATTGAAGCGGAACTCCACCGCGTTCTTAAGGGCCGACGACATTCTCCCGTCTCACCGCCGCACCAGGCGGCACTGACGCGCTGCCACCACTTACAGCCGGTCGTCTCGCCCGCCCGCCATGACGCACTCAACGAACGAGCGATAGAGCAGGCTTACACGCGTCTCGCACTAAACGACCGGGCAGCAGCGTCACGGAGGTTCCGAAGTAGCGGCTATCGCAGTGCACCTAAGGGGTTGGTGAGGGAACCAGCCATTCGGCAGCGGTACGGAACGTAGCCCTCAGTTGCGGGTGCTCCCGCACGATCTCTCGCTGCCGCTCCGCCGGCAACCCGAGCTCGTGCAAGAGGTTGAGGATTACGACCGCGGTCGTCACCTCGACGACGGCGATCAGCTCCTCGATGGAATGGTTGGACGTTCTGCCCTCGTGCGCGAGGTCATTGCGGGCGCGCGTCGTCCACTTCGCCCAAGGGTCGACATCCGGTAAGAGCTGTGCGATCGCTTCCTGATCGGGTCGCGCGGCGAGGGCATGGAGCCGATCACGGAGGGTCGGGTCGTTGCGGATCGCCCCCTTGAACCTGTTTCGGTGCTCATCGGGTACCTGCGCCAGCATCGCCTCTCGCATCGCCCTGAACTCCACGTTGGGGAACGGTTTCTCGTCGATGCGGAGGTTGCGGTGCAACACCTCGGCAGCACCGACTGCCGTCAGAAGATTGTTCTCAACAAAACGGGCCGGTGCGTAGCACAAGCCCAAGATCATGTTTGTCGCTGCCTCCAGGCGGCCATGGGCCTCGCACCATCGGGGCATGACCTCCTCAAATGGGATCGAGCCGCAGGTGAAGAACATTCGGTGGTGATCGACGGCTTTCGCGTCGTGTTTTCCAAGCGCGGCCGGTGAGTAGAGCACATCGGCACGTCGGCGCGGCAGCGGGCGGCCATCAGGGAAGTGCGACTCGGTCCCGGCAACTTCCAGTCGGAGCCAGATCACTCCGGCCGCGCGATGCGTCGCCAGGGAGATCAGGTCCTGCACCAGGCTCGCCTCCTGCAGAGCAACACTCAGAGAGAATGGTTCGGCTGGCACGACGCAGATGGACACCGTGTCCCGCATACGTCCGACGCTTCCTCCCTTGCGCTGGTCGAAGAATGGAAGCGTGTGCGTGTGCTGAAGGCGATACTCAGTGTCGTCGACCACGACCGATTGCGCCTCGACCGGCTTCACCGAGATACGCCCGGTCCCGTCGATCTTGCCGTCGGGAGCCCCGAGGGATCCTTCGAACACAGAAGACGCCGCCCAGAGACTCAGATCCTCGACTGAGACTTCTGCCCCAGCGAACGCCGGATCCGCGTCACCGCTGACATGCGCGCCGATGATGGCGACCGTCGCGGTCACGGTCTGCTTATCAGGGCTCGCCACTCGCGCACCCATGGTCCTTCTGGTGCTCCTAGGAACACAGCCGAGCAGTGTGATCTCCCTGAGCTCGGCCACACCGTGCATGACTTCCCAGGTGCGGGTTCCTTCGTGAACAGCAGTCCATCCAGACGAGTCCGTCGTCAAGATCCGATCCTCGAAGGTGCCGATCAGCGACAGAGAGAGACCATCTTCCGGGTCGTACCGTAGGACACCCGGGACCTTCTCGCTAGGGGCTTCCGGCAGCCACCACACGCCAGCCCACTCGCCGGCCTTGTCGAGGTTGAGAGGATCATTAGGCATCGTGCTCCCGGTCCGGGCTCCTTCCTGTCTTGCGACCAGATGTCAGGTCGAAAATCTTTACTCCACCACATGCCCCCACGTAGGACAATCTACAGCGAGATCATGGTCAACTGAGATCGGATGCGGCGACTGGCACACAATCGCAGTTCGACGCGACGGCACAGCCCTCGCAACTGGCAACAATCAGCGAGGGCAGACCGACGTCGCCCGGTGGACACACCTGTCCGGGGTCTCTGCCGGCTACCCTGCACACCGTCGGCTTACACGAAGACGGCACCGTCGTCGCCGTCAGCGACGACAGCAGAGGCCAGTGCGAGGTGTCATCGTGGAGAAGCATCACCTCAGTAGCGGCCGGCTCCGTCCATACGCTCGCGCTGAGCCAGACCGGAAGGGTCTTCGGAACGGGCGACAACCAGTTCGGCCAGTGCGATGTCCAGTCATGGACCGGCATCACAGCGATCGCAGCCGGAGCGAGACACTCGCTCGGGCTGCGCGCCGACGGAACAGTCGTGGCTGCGGGCGACCACACCGAGCAGCAATGCAATGTCAACGCCTGGGCCGCTCGACCACAGATGAACTGAAGTCCAGCGTGCCCGATAATCGGCCGTCGATCACACGTTGAATCTAAACTCCACCGAGTTCCGGCACATAGGTACATCTGAACACGGGGTTCACGTGCTCCCCCTCCCCACGGTCAGTGCTCGCTACTGATCAGGGGACACAGGCTCACCTTCGACGTGGGTCAGCCTGCAGGACGCCACGAAGGAGGTACCGCGCCATCACGCCGGCAGGGAACCCGGCTGAGACGCCACATACTAGGGATCTGAAGAGGGCTCGACCATGCCAGCGGTCGGCCCCTATTCCTTCGCGAGCACGGCGTTATCCGTCAGGCAGAAGTCATCGTTGATCTTGATGACCAGCGCAACGAGTAGGCGGAGCGCTGTTAGATACGTGTGGCGGTGAACGCGGTCGTCGTCACCGTCTGCCTGTGATCCATGGAGGTAGCGGTTGCGCAGGCTAGGTCCGTTGCTGAACTCCTTATCGTTAAGGAAGTAGTTGAAGTAGCTGACCTCCGCGGCGCTGAGCAGCGTTGATCGATGCACCAGCCATCCGGCGCTCACCATCTCGTCAATGGCTTTCTGGCCGGCCGCCGAATGATGGAGACAGCTCGTCACCTCGTACTCCCAGAGTTCCTTGAGCACATGCAATTGTGGCGCGCTTGCAAACGCAATTCGGTCACGATCTCCGGTCAGGATGCCCTTCTCGACCAGGAAGTCGATGTTGCGCTGTTGGTACTCGTGGAACTGGTCGTAGGCGATGTCATTGGCGATGACCAAGTGGAGGAAGCTCTCTGCCTCCAGATCGCTGCTGATGTGCACCAATCCGGATTGGTCCGAGAAGAGCAGGTGCTGAATTCCTTGGATGTCCGCGTTGTTGGCAACGTAGGCGTACTTATCCACAACCTGACTCGGGATGTCGCCGTAGGAAAGCTGCTCCGATGTGATTGTCAGCAGCTCCGGGTCAACCTCGCCGTAGTCGACATGCAGCGTGAACTGCTTGAGGACGCTCTCCATCTCTGAGAACAGATGGCGGCTCTTCTCAAGGTAGGTAGCGGTCGGGCTGGAGGCGCGGTACTTCAGCCCCTTGGCACCGAACTCCTGCTCAAGGTAGTCCGTGAAGAACCAAGCGATGACCGACTCGAGCTCTATACCTTCGGAGCTGAGGAAGCGCTCGTACATCAAGGTCTGGAGCAAGGACGCCTGATCCTTGAGCCTGAACACCGCCCCCGTCCGGTAGTCGCCCTTGCCCGGCGTACCCATGAACCGCTCGAAGACGCCAAGTTGCGCTCCGTAGGAAGGAAGTTCCAGGAGCATGTGGTCGTTGGCGAACTGGAACAGGTGAACAAAGTTATTCAGGATAGTCGGGTAGTCGAGGTTCTCCGTGAGCCAGGTTCGACTGTAGGAGTACTTGCCAACCATGCCGTCCAAAGACTGGACGACCTCTTCGACCTGATCGGCCGAGATGCCCACTTCGCAGCCGGTCTTGATCCCCTCCGTGGACTCGAACATCTTCTTCGTGAGCGCATCTGCCTTGCGACGAGCCTTTAGCTTCAGTCGTGCATCGACGCCGGTGTTCTTGTCAGCTCGTGCGGATGCGATCAGCTTGACGAAGTTGAGGTTGGGCTCTTCCTCATCGAGATATCGGTCAAACAGGCCACGCTGATCCGCGGGAGTAAAGCTCTTCGGAAGATGGATTGGATCCCGCCCCTCGGACTGGAGGAACTTCCGCGCAAGCAGCTCAGCATTGCGCGGCTCATCGAGTAGCAGGGCCCGAATCTCCTGGTCGTAGGCACGCACGAGTGTCTGGCATGAGAGCAGATCGTGCGGGTGGAAACTCTGCTCTTGAAGTGCAGCAAGCACGATCGAGTCAGTGCAGCGCTCGAAGACCTTGTTCTTTCCGAGGAGATCGAGGACGTCTGTGCGGTACTGAAAGTCAACGTCCTGAACGAGCGTTGAGAAGGTGGCGTCAGTCACTTTGCCGAAAAACCTGCCGATGACTTCCCGGATCTCGGAGACGTGCGCCAGAGGCGCGTCTCGCTCTGCTTCGGCCAGGTCCTTCGGGAGAACTTTGTGTTCTAGGAACAACGCGAGATGATGCAACTCAACGATGTCGTTTATGCCTTGATCGCCACGAGTAGCATCGAATTCACGGACGAGCTCTAGGAGGCGGTCGGCCTGCCAGAAGGTTCCGTAGTCGCTGAGGCCGAAGAACTTCAGTCTCTTCTCTGGTCCGCTTTCCGACACTCGAATCTCCCTCCCGGTAGGCGTCACTCTATACAGTTCGGGGGCGCCTAGTGGCACGAATTTGAAGTTGTTGCCTGATCGTGCAGCAGTCCCCTTGGGCGGAGCCGTCGTCCACGTCGATCGTTGCGCCGGCTCCTCGTTCTGTCGTGGAAGCGAGCCGAACTAGCGGCGCATCACCCCGAGGCGGACACGACCTACGTCTCCATGGGCATAGTCCCGCGCCCCATCGGGCTCCTCCCCACCGCGGAGCGGCGCACGACGGACGATGTACAACTACGCGGGTAGGTCCCTGGCAAAAGCGCCGGGCACTAGTCCTGACTCAACACTCGACGAGAATCATCAACGAATCTCACTAGTTATTGAAACGGAACTCCACGGAGTGGCGAAAGAAGGCTACCTCACTCAGTTGCAAGCGATTCGAGAAGCCGAAAAGTGTGCCGCAAGGCGTTTCCTGCTCGGAAAGGCAGCCTCCGCAGGCTAGATCGTTCCGCGTCATGAAGAGCTAGCACCGCCGAAGTTCCCCTCAAGTCAGATTCGGACTCATTCTCACAGTCAGTCGCGGAACGAAAACCAACTTAGTACGGTCCCGACTGCAACTAAAACTGTTCCTGCCGAAACTAAATACCATCTTCTAACCGCTGGCGAAGCACGACTTCCTCTTCATCGCTGAGCCCAGCGAGTCTTTCCCCCTGCTGTTCTTCTTCGAATCGCAGCGCATCCGCCAATGTTTCTTTCAACGGGCGAATCTGCAGGCCAGCTTCGTAGGCTGTGGCGCAATCGAGTAGCGCGATGTTGCGAAACTGTTCACCTGGTACCCACAACGGCAACGATTTTGGGCCCATCCACGGGGTTACATCATTAGCGAGAAGCAGTTCATCAGAGCAAGGTCGCTCCGTAGCCTCCGATGCGGTTAACTCACGCGAAATCTTGAACACATCGGACAAGGAAGTAGCAAACCCCGTGGCGTTAAAGGTTCCGAAAGTTCCAACTTCTGCAGACTCAACTATCCAGTCTGCAAGGTCTTTCACATCAATCATAGCGACGGGAAACGCCGGGTCTGGGACGATCACGTTCTCACCCGTGGGATGCGCGAAGCGCCACGGATAGTAACCACTGCGCCCTGTTTCGTCGCCGTAGCCGGCGATCAGACCGGGTCGAACTACCATTACCGACCTATTTATGTTGCGATAAATCGTTTCGCAAGCAGACTTTGCGGCCGGGTACTGCCCCATGTTCTCCATGTAGTCAATTTCAAGCGGAGTGACTACGGAATCAGACTCGGAAGAAATACTTCCTTGGTCCTCATATACGCTGCTCGAAGACACAAATATACGATGCTTGGCCTGGAGTTTCGTCGCCGCATCCCGCGCATGCTTCGGCTGACTCGTCAGATCCACAATGGTGTCCCAAGTTTTCCCCGCAACCTCATCGTACGCACCGTCACGGTCACGGTCTGAACTCACAAATTCGGCTCCGTTGGGAACCTTCCCGTTACCCCGCGCGAGGCAAGTAACTTGATGTCCTCGGTCGATTGCTGCCGCCGCAATGTGTCCTCCAAGGAAACCGGTACCACCGAGCAATAAAAAGTTCATGTCACTAGTTGTACACGAAACCTTCTCACACGTGACCAGTCCTAATCCCAGCGCATCGAAGCTGGAATAAGATGTCAGAGCAGGATTACCCCACCATCTGTCAGAGCTTCTTATTCGGCTAACCTACACGTTGAACTTGAACTCGACCACGTCACCGTCGTGCATGATGTAGTCCTTGCCCTCCTGGCGGACCTTGCCCTTGGCCTTCGCCTCGGCAATCGAACCGGCCTCGACCAAGTCGTTGAAGGACACAATTTCAGCCTTAATGAAACCGCGCTCAAAATCAGTGTGAATCACGCCGGCAGCCTGCGGAGCCGTAGCACCCTTCGGAATGGTCCAGGCGCGAGACTCCTTCGGGCCAGCGGTCAGGTAAGTCTGCAGACCAAGAGTGCGGAAACCAGCGCGAGCAAGCGAATGCAGACCCGGCTCGGTCTGGCCAATTTCAGCCAGGAGCTCATTGCGGGATTCCTCATCCAGCTCCAGAAGGTCCGACTCAGCCTTGGCGTCGAGGAACACACAGTCCGCCGGTTCCACAGCAGCGGCCAGATCCGCGCGGCGGTTCTCGTCGGCAAGCACTTCCTCATCAGCGTTGAAGACGTAGAGGAACGGCTTTGCGGTGAGCAAGTGCAGCTCGCGCAGAGCGGAGAGCTTCACGTCATCGGAAGCTGCGAAGAGAGTGCGTCCCTCTTCCAGCACAGCGAGAGCCTGCTTGACGGCTTCAACCTCACCGACCTTTTCCTTATCCTTCTTGGCTTCCTTTTCCAGACGCGGCAGCGCCTTCTCAATAGTCTGGATATCAGCCAGGATAAGCTCGGTTTCAATCACACCGATGTCAGAGGCCGGGTCAACCTTGCCGTCGACATGCACAACGTCATCATCATTGAAGACACGGACGACCTGACAGATAGCGTCAGCCTCGCGGATGTTGGCGAGGAACTTGTTACCAAGACCTTCGCCCTCCGATGCACCCTTGACGATGCCGGCGATGTCCACAAACGACACCGTAGCCGGAAGAATACGCTCGGAGCCGTAAATTTCGGCGAGCTTATTCAAACGTGGATCGGGAAGCTCCACAACGCCGACGTTCGGCTCGATGGTGGCGAACGGATAATTCGCAGCCAGCACATCGTTGCGTGTCAAGGCGTTAAACAGGGTTGACTTTCCGACATTGGGCAGACCGACGATTCCAAGTGTAAGACTCACATTGCCCATCTTACGGGCTTGGGGAGACAGATTTGAACTCGCCCTAGCTTCGTGAAGTTGCCCCCTATCCCCTGCGAACCCCCATAATGAATATGTGAGCAATAAACCCAATGAAGGCGAAGAGCGGACTGCGCAGTCCGAAAAAGACGCTATCGATCACGTAATGGGATCGGAGCCTCTGCGTATAGAACAGTCTCTGTCTATACCCTCCGACGCCCATAAGTCAGCGGCAACGCAACCGGATTTGCCGGAAGATGCTGAAAACCTCGATGAGCTTATGAGCGAAAACGACTCCGAGTCCATCGACCGCGCCGACGTCATCGGCGAGGGCGCCCGGTGGTTCGCAGGTTGGTGTCTGCGCTTCCTCATCACAGCAGCGGCGCTGTACGTCAGCGCTATGATTCTGGGAAAGATTTGGGCTGGCGTTCTGCCGATTTTGTTGGCCCTGATTGTCTCCACGGTGCTGGCCCCGCCCGCCGTGTTCCTGATGAAACACCGCTGGCCCCGCGCACTCGCCGCACTGACGGTCATCCTAGGCGCGGTGGCGGTGCTTGGCGGCGTTGTCGCGTTCCTCGCCCCGACTGTGCAGTCGCAGTTCCCAGAATTGCGTCGCCAGTTCACCGACGGCATTCAGGAAGTCCAGAACATCATTCAGGCCCCGCCATTTAACGTCAAGGATGAGCAGATTCTCGATGCTCTGGACCAGGGGTCCACATGGCTTCAGGAGCGCTCCGGCGATATCGCCAACACAGTCTTCCAAGGCATCTCGGTGGTCTCCTCGGCCGCCGTAACCTTGATGGCAATGTTGGTTCTGACGTTCTTCTTCATCAAGGACGGCCAGGACTTCCTGCCATGGCTCCGCCGCCTGACCGGACGTCGTCTCGGCTGGCACCTCACCGAGGTGCTCACCCGCTCCTGGAACACGCTGTCGGGCTACATCCGCACGCAGGCTATCGTTTCGCTTATCGACGCGGTCTTCATCGGTGCCGGTCTTGCAATTTTGAATGTGCCGCTGGCAATGGTTCTGGCCGTGGTGACTTTCTTCGCTGGCTTCATTCCTATTGTCGGTGCGTTCACCGCCGGCTTCATTGCAGTGGTAGTCGCACTCGTCGCCAACGGCCTGACTACAGCAATCCTCGTATTGCTCATCATCATTGCTGTCCAGCAAATCGAGGGCAACATCCTCTCCCCAATCCTGCAGGCCAAGGCTATGGACTTGCACGCCGCAATCGTCCTGCTGGTCGTTCTGCTCGGTGGCGGTATCTTCGGCATCATCGGCGCCTTCCTGGCGGTGCCAGTCACCGCAGTCGTCGCGGTCTGGTTCCGCTACCTCGGCGACCTCACAGATTTGCGTACGGGCGACAAGACCGCAAAGGACATCGAGTTCGCCACGGACGCCGGATCGATCTCGGGTATTCAAATTGAAGCTGCCGGCCGTGCGATGCGCGACCGACTGGCTTCGTTCCGCCTGGGCAGTGACGACTCCGACAGCTCTGCAGAGAGCGCCGTGAAGGCAGATGCTCGCACCGCCGGTAAGGTTTCCCCCGATGCTGGTCCGACCAAGCAGGAAGAGGGAACGATGACCAAGGCCTTCCATAAAGTCTCTGAAGTGGTCTCCGGGTCTTTCTCTAAGAAAAAGAAGTAAGGCGAAATTTTAAGACACGGGCGAGCCCACATACCGGGCTTGCCCGTATTATCACTAATAACCGGTAGGATACGCATTCGTGTCGAACAGATCAGCAATAACCCGTAAAGGCAGTGGAAACAAACCCCTGCTTCCACGCGTGCCAATGTTTGTGCCGCCGTTGCTGATGCTTCTAGCTGGCGTTATTGGTTTGCTCTTTTCTGTTCCCAACGGTTCGATTGGCAAGCCCTACTTCATTGCTTTTGCCGTGGCTGCTGTGGCCGGAACACTGTTGGTGGTTCCTCGCGGTCTGGTAGTTACCGTCGCTCAAATCCCCATTTTGTTCGCGCTTGTCACCTTTTTCACAGCGTGGTTTACCGGTTCTCTCGCCGATCCTGAAAATGGTGGCGCGACCGCGACAACCTCTAAACGCGCTCGCCTGGTGACCTCGGCATATCCCATCATCCAGCAGTTCCCGTGGCTGCTGGTCTTGATGATTATCTGTGTCATCATCGCAGTGTGGCGTTACCTCGAAATCACCCGCACCCAGGAGAAATCCCTCAACACCCAGCGCAAGGTCGCTAAACAACGCCAGCACCGTGACGAAGCCGCTGTCGAATCCAGCTCTCAGGTTCGCCGTCGTCTCGCCGAATCTGATCGCCGGGTCGCCTCTCGCACCCAGGAACGTCCTGCTTCACGACGTCCCGCTGCGGACATTATCCGAGATGCCGAAGCTCGCCGCCAGGCGCGCCAGCAAGCTGCACGCTCTCGGCAGGAGACTTCTCGTTCTGGTGCCCGACCTGCAGCGAACGCCAACTCGGCATCGCGCAACGCCGAGCAACTGCGTAAGCGACCAGTTGACCGTTCTGGGGAGCGTGCCCAGCAGCGCTCGAATTTCGCACAGCGGGCTCAGCAGCCAACCTCCCGTTGGCAGTCTCGCTCGCATCCGGGGCAGGCGCAGTTCACTCAGGATTCCACTTCGCCGAACTCGACTAGACAGCAGCCTCGTCGTCCGATTGAAAGGCCAAACGCACCGCAGCGGCCAACGCCAGAGTTTCCCCGTCGTCAAACTGAAGGAACGGCACGGATGTGGGGAGAACAGTCCTCGCCGGAGTCTCCGTCCGAAAAGTCTCAACAGAGCCCCGCACGCCAAGTGGGCAACCACCGCCGCACCGAGGAGTGGCCACCGCGACAGCAGCGCCCTCGCCAGGAGCGGATAACCGGCCGCGATAGCAGGTCTCGTTACCGCAAGTAACTCGGGCTTGCACTTTTACCGTCACAGTTGCCCACAGGCAAATTTAGCCTGTGGGCAACCTGCGTTTATTAGCAGGGCGATCCGCCCCATCGTGTAAGTGTTGATGTATGTCGAAATTGGAAACGTCGGCCGAGAAACCGGTTCAGGTTCGGCGCCTGAACCAGTTAGTCAAGGACTATATTGAGCGCCTTGGACAGATTTGGGTCGAGGGGGAAATCGCCCAGGTCAACTCCAAGCCGAGTTGGAAGCTCTCCTACATCACTCTGCGTGACACCTCCGCGGAGTTTTCGGTGTCGGTGACTTGTTCTACTGCGGCACTGCGTAATAATCCGTTGCGCAACGGCGACCGCGTAGTGGTTTTGGGCAAGCCTGCGTTTTATGCCGGGCGGGGGCAGTTTTCCCTGTGGGCTACGGAGTGGAGGCCCGTGGGGTTGGGGCAACTATTGGCACGGCTGGAACAGCTGCGCCAAGCGCTAGCGGCGGAAGCCCTTTTTGATCCACGGCTGAAACGCCCTCTGCCCTACCTCCCCAACAAGATCGGGTTGATTACCGGTCGCGGTTCGGCAGCTGAACGCGATGTGCTTTCGGTCGCGGGTGCCCGCTGGCCTGAGGCGGATTTCCGGATAATCAACACAATTGTGCAGGGAGCCAAGGCTGTTCCGGAGATTATTGAGGCGCTGGCACAGCTCGACGCCGACCCGGAGGTCGATGTCATCATCGTCGCCCGTGGCGGTGGCAGCGTCGAAGATTTGCTGCCCTTTTCAGATGAGGCGCTGATTCGTGCGGTGAGTAAGGCGACAACACCGGTGGTTTCTGCGATTGGACACGAGCCGGATACTCCGCTGTTGGATTACGTCGCTGATTTACGTGCTGCCACACCGACGGATGCAGCAAAGAAAACAGTGCCCGATGCTGCTGAGGAACGACGCCTAATTGCACAGCTGCGTGAGCGCTCCTCGGCATCCCTGCGGCGATGGGTTGACCGTGAAGTAGCTACTCTGAGGGATTTAACGTCGCGGCCGGTACTGCGCGATCCGCTCACTCCCATCCGCGTGCGTGAAGAGTTTGTCACGGCGCAAGTGGATCGGCTGCGTTTTCTCATCCACCGCAGTCTGGAACGCGAGGAGGCAGTGGTATCGGGATTGCGCGGCAAGGTTTCAGCACTTGGCCCCTCTGCCACACTCGCTCGCGGCTATGCCATCGTGCAGGCACAATCGGCTACTCAGCCGGAACCACAGATTGTGACCTCTATTGCAGATGCTCCGATGGGTTCCCAACTGCGAATTCGCGTCAGTGACGGCTCCATCTCTGCAGCGACGCTAGCTACGAAGCCGGCGAATTAGTAAGCAATGGCTTTTCCAACCTTGAAGCTTTAACTACTAAATGTGAAGGACGTATTCGCTAATGAATGACAATGTTTTCGGCGCGGGTCAGGCTCCCTCTTCGGAGGAACAGGTACCGGTGGAGAACCTGAGCTACGAGCAGGCTCGAGATGCGCTGGTCGAGACCGTCAAGCTCCTAGAACTCGGACAGATGAGCCTGGATGAATCCCTGGCGCTGTGGGAGCGAGGCGAGGCGCTGGCCCGCCGCTGCGAGGAGCATTTGGCTGGCGCCCGGGCAAAGGTTGAAGCCGCCTTGGCCAGCAAGAATCAGGATGTCTCGGCTTCTGCCGAGAATGTGGGCGATGAGGACTAAAAAGAGACGAGAAACGATCGTCGGTTCATATCGTTTCTCGTCTCTTCGCTGATAGCTGAGTTCAGCTATTTTATGGCTCTAGTCGGGATTACCACTCCAGGTGAGTGCTCGACTCGGCCTACTTTGCTGGTGCCGACGGCATCTCGGACGCAGTCGGCTGCGGCTGTGACGAATCCGGCATTGTCGCGTCCGGATCGATTGGCTCGGCCTTCTGCATAGCCGCCGCCAACTGTGTGAACTCCTCGTCGTTGGCAGTGCCCTCGATAATTGCGCGGGAGTCACCGAGGTCCCCAACCCATACGCGACGCACGTTGTCCTCAGCCGGCTCATACTTAGTCCAGGTTGTACCTTCCACGTCAGTAGTACCGTCCCGGAGACGGTTCTTACCATCATCCGGCAGCTGACCTGCTTCCGCATCTGTTTGCGTGACCTGAATGAATGCTCCGCTAGCGGTGACATAGCCAATAATGGTCGTCTGCTTCCCCGCCGCCATACCCGCGCGGGTCGAGTTTGAAGTCCAGCCCTCAGGCACCTTCGGCAGGCGAACTGGATAGTCCACGCGCCGAGCCTCCACGTTCACGAATGGGGCAGCATCGACTTCGTGCACCGGACCGTTTTCCGGCTTCCCGGGGTTAAAACTGCACAGGCCGGTAAAGCCAATGGTGACAGCCACCGCAAGAAACATCACCACGAGGGTGAGAATCATGTCTCGACTGTCCTGCAAAATCCTAGGTTTCTCATTCGCCACGCGCTCAAGTATGCCAAAGGCCCCGCAACGAACCTAGTCATCATTCGCACCCGCACAGCTGCAGCTAGCAATACTTGATGACGGACGCTGTCGACGTCGTCAAGCGAACTGACGCCGGAACAAACTTTTGATAACCGCGTGATGTGGGGGTTTAGCCCTGAAACTCCCCCCACTTTGGCGCTGCGTCCACCCCCGAACACCAAAAAGGTGGAACACTAGTAACAGATGCAAAGGCGCTAAAACTGATGCGCCAAACATCAATCAATAGAAATTGTTGCAACGCTAAACCCCAGTTTCCTGGCGTGGCGTCTCCCAGCACATTCTCAAACCTCAAAAGAGTTCTCAAAAACCACGGAAGGGCCAGAAGTCAATGAACGCCTCGAATCCTGAAGCACCAGATCGCAACCTTGCGATGGAGCTCGTCCGAGTTACTGAGTCCGCTGCACTGGCAGCTGGTCAGTGGGTCGGTCGTGGTCAGAAGGAAAAGGGCGACGGCGCTGCCGTCGATGCCATGCGTCAGCTCATCAACACCGTGGCTATGAACGGTGTCGTTGTTATTGGCGAGGGCGAAAAGGACGAAGCCCCGATGCTGTTCAACGGCGAAAAGGTCGGCAACGGCCAAGGCCCGGCCGTTGACATCGCGGTTGACCCGATTGACGGCACGACTCTGATGGCAGAGGGCCGCCCGAACTCTATCGCTGTTCTTGCTGCTGCAGACCGCGGCTCCATGTACGACCCGTCGGCTGTGTTCTACATGGATAAGATTGCTGTTGGCCCGGAGGCTGCCGGCAAGATTGACATCGAGGCTCCAGTTGAGCACAACATCAAGGTCGTTGCTAAGGCCAAGGGGCTGCGTCCGGAAGATGTCACTGTTGTCGTGCTGGATCGCCCGCGCCACGCTGACATGATTCGTGACATCCGCGAAGCTGGCGCCAAGGTTCGACTGATTGGCGATGGTGACGTTGCTGGCGCTGTTGCCGCAGCTCAGAACACGAACTCGGTCGATATCATGATGGGCGTCGGCGGCACCCCAGAAGGTGTCATCACCGCATGCGCCATGAAGTGTATGGGCGGCGAAATCCAGGGCAAACTGCACCCGCGCGATGAGGCCGAAATTAAGAAGGCTCTCGACGCTGGGCACGATCTTTCTCGTGTTCTGACCACCGATGACCTGGTCGCATCCGACAACTGCTACTTCGTTGCCACTGGTGTCACCAACGGTGACATGCTGCGCGGTGTCGCTTACCGCGGTAACGGCGCGTGGACCCGCTCGCTGGTTATGCGCTCCAAGTCCGGCACCATTCGTCGCATCGAGGCTTTCCACTCCCTGGAGAAGCTGCGCAAGTACGCCAGCATCGACTACGGCAAGGGCGAGATGCCTGACATCGATCTGTAAGTAACTACCCCTTTAGTGGTGCCCTCAGGGCACCACTTTTTTAACAAACTGATTCATACTTGAAGACGAATGCGCTAACGGTTCTGCATCGCATGAAAATTGCATGCGCAATGAGGGGTCGTTCTGCGCGCACTCAAGTTCCCCTAACTGAAAGAGGCAACGAATGACAGAGCAGCAGTTCCGCATCGAGCACGACACCATGGGCGAGGTTAAGGTTCCGGTTAACGCCCTGTGGCGCGCACAGACTCAGCGTGCAGTTGAGAACTTCCCGATTTCCGGCCGTCCGCTGGAGTCTGCACAGATTCGCGCTATGGGTCTGCTGAAGGCAGCTTGCGCCATCGTCAACAAGGAGCGCGGCCTGCTGTCTGCTGAGCAGGCAGATGCCATCGTCGCCGCTGCCAAGGAAATTGCCGAAGGCAAGCACGATGCTGAGTTCCCGATTGACGTCTTCCAGACCGGTTCGGGCACTTCTTCCAACATGAACACCAACGAAGTCATTGCGTCCATCGCAAAGGCCAACGGCGTTGAGGTTCACCCGAATGACCACGTCAACATGGGTCAGTCTTCCAACGACACCTTCCCGACTGCCACTCACGTCGCAGCAACCGAGGCAGCTGTCAAGGACCTCGTCCCGGGACTGAAGGTTCTGCAGGAGTCCCTGGCTAAGAAGGCCAAGGAATGGGAGACCGTTGTTAAGTCCGGCCGCACTCACCTGATGGACGCTGTCCCGGTGACCCTGGGTCAGGAGTTCTCGGGTTACGCTCGCCAGATTGAGGCTGGCATTGAGCGCATCGAGGCCACCCTGCCGCGTCTGGGCGAGCTGCCAATCGGTGGTACCGCTGTTGGCACCGGCCTGAACACCCCGGCGGACTTCGGTGCCAAGGTCACCGCTGAGCTCGTCGAACTGACCGGCATCAAGGAGCTGCGCGAGGCTCAGAACCACTTCGAGGCTCAGGCTAACCGCGATGCCCTGGTCGAATTCTCCGGCGCTATGCGCACCGTCGCAGTCTCCCTGAACAAGATCGCTAACGACATTCGCTGGATGGGCTCCGGCCCGCTGACCGGCCTTGCTGAGATTCACCTGCCGGATCTGCAGCCGGGTTCCTCCATCATGCCGGGTAAGGTCAACCCGGTTCTGTGTGAGACTGCCACCCAGGTCGCAGCGCAGGTTCTGGGCAACGACACCGCTGTTGAGTTTGCTGGCGCTAACGGCGCATTCGAGCTGAACGTCTTCATCCCGGTCATGGCACGTAACGTGCTGGAGTCCGCTAAGCTGCTGGCGAACACCGCACGCGTCTTCGCCGAGAAGCTGGTGGACGGCATCGAGCCGAACGTTGAGCGTATGAAGACTCTGGCTGAGTCCTCCCCGTCGATTGTGACCCCGCTGAACTCCGCCATCGGCTACGAGAACGCAGCTAAGGTCGCTAAGACTGCTCTGAAGGAAGGTAAGACCATCCGTCAGACTGTTATCGACATGGGCTTCGTCGACGGCGAGAAGCTGACCGAGGAAGAGCTGGACAAGCGCCTCGACGTGCTGGCAATGGCCAACACTGATCGTGACTAGTTCTTTCTGAACTCGAAGGTGTGAGAGCACCTTACGCATAAGACCCCGTAGTCTCACTTCGCTGAAAGACTTCGGGGTCTACTATTTTTCCTTAACGTCGGACAAGTTTCAGAGAGTGACTAACTATTCCCACCTATCGCCACACCATCGCATTTCCTCGCCGTTGCGTCGCCGAGTGGTTCTCCCGCCCAGGCGCTGTCACCCGCCTAACACCGGGGCTTCTCCCGATGTCACCGAAATCCGAATCCGCCAACCTCGCCGACGGCACGACCGTATTCTCCATGCCGGCTGGCCTCAAATGGATTGCACGTCACGACCCGGCCGGTTTCCTCCCCGGCCAGAGATTCATTGACGAAGTCACCAGCGAGCCCTTTCGCCGCATCACGGGGTGGAAGCACACCCACGTTCTCTCCGATACTCCGCTTGACGACGGCAGCGCTGGCACGGTTTTAGAGGACACCGTTGACACCAAGGTTCCGGTACCCGGGTTGGATTCGATGTTCGCCTACCGTGCTACGAAGGTTGCTGGCGACCTTGCGGCCGTCGATAGGCTTTCGGAGTATTTGGGGCATGTGCCGGAGCCGCTGACAGTGGCGATCAGTGGAGCTACGGGGACCGTCGGAACGCAGCTGCGCGCGCTACTGACCACGGCCGGACATGAGGTGATTTTGCTGGTGCGCTCACGTGAACAGACGGGTGTGGACAAGCGATATTGGGATACTGCGGCACCCGCAGCTGACTTGCTGGAGGGAGTCGACGCGGTCATCCATCTGGCCGGCGCACCGATTGCGGGGCGCTTCACGGAGGCGCATCTTCGAAAGGTTCGCCATTCCCGTGTCGAACCAACGCGAGCTCTGGCAAAGCTCGTTGCATCTACTGACAGCGTGAAGGTCGCGGTTGGAGCGTCGGCGGTGGGGTTCTACGGTGCGGATCGTGGCCCAGAGGTGCTCACCGAGGACGCTGGCCCTGGCGCGGAAGCGCAGCGTTACGACGGCAGCGCCGCCGCGGACAGTCTCTCGGCTATCGTGCGCGATTGGGAAAATGCATGGGATCCCGCTCGCGATGCAGGCAAGCGGGTCGTAAACGTCCGTACTGGTCTCGTGCTTGCTGGTGGCGGCGGACTCTTGCCGCTACTAGCGGGCGTGGTGTTCACCGGACTTGGAGGAAGATTGGGGTCGGGCGAGCAGTGGTTCCCGTGGATTGCTTTGGACGACCTGTTGGACATCTATCACCGGTCGTTGGCAGATTCCGCACTTGCCGGACCTGTCAATGCGGTGGTGCCACTGGCTTCCGGAGTGAATAATGCGGAGTTCACGAGGGTATTGGGAGAGGTCTTGCACCGCCCGACGGCGGTTCCGATTCCTTCACTGGGGCCTGCAGTACTGCTGGGCAAACGCGGTGCTGCGGAGTTGGCTCTCGCGAATCAGAGAGTAGAGGCAGCAGCGCTGCAAAAGGCGGGGCACAGGTTCCGCTTCACTTCGCTTAACGACGCCCTGCGCCACGAGCTATTGAAGGAGACGTAGCCTTCCACCGTGCCTACACAAAACACGAAGGTTGTGTAATTGAATGGCGCGTTGCGACTATCAACAACCCGACCCCTGCGCCTGAGTCCACGGCATCCTGAACAACCCAAAGATGCTCTCTGCATAGGTACTCAAACACCTGTTGACTCATCAACTTGCCATCACATTGCACTCGGTGTAACTTTGCACCTCGTGCAAATTGATGAGAATACCTATCACAGATTGGACCCGGGCCAACACCCCGAGTGCGGTCTCCGGGAGCTCAAAAGGTTTCAAACACACTGCGCTTTGGCCGATGCCGCGACCGCCCTTGTATTGGATCGCGGATACGACCAAGTCAACATCGAAGACATCTGTCAGCGGGTCAATATCAGTCGACGCACATTCTTCAATTACTTCGACTCCAAGGATCAAGCCATCTTCGGCAACGGCATCATGTCATTCGATGCTGACGATGAAGAGGTATTCCTCGCCCAAATTCACCAAGACCCCATCGCGGACATGCTCGATTTCATCGAGAAAAAGCAGCAATCCCAGCTACTCCGATATAAAGAGCTGGGGGCAACCGAAGAGTTTCACCGTCTGCTCAAGGAGCGTATCCGCGAGATTTTGCGCAATGAGCCAAAGCTATCGACGGTTGTCATTTCGAATTTTGGCAACTCAATGCGCCGCGTCCGTTCTGCCTTTGAGCGCTATTTCGAGATGAATCCACAGTCGCGCACGCACCCCGAGCTGCCCGTCGGGCACGAGGTAGCACTGTCGGTCGGTTTCGTCCGCGAATGCGTGCTGTACTCATCGGCTCATCGGGACGAATTCACAACAGATACACCGCTTCACGACGCCGCCGACGTCGTTAAAAATTTCTGGAGGAGGAATAGTGACAGCTAGGGCGTGTCTCCTAATTGTGGGCCTGTGCT
>NZ_KV836160.1:0-5654 GCF_001838255.1 Corynebacterium sp. HMSC073B01
ACCGAGCGGACACACTTTTTGTCACTTAACCCCCGCAATGCCCCGGCTCGCGCTGCACTGCCAGGTAATAAAACAAAAAGACCCGCACCTACAAGGTGCGGGTCTACATGGTGCGCCCGAAGGGATTCGAACCCCTAACCTTCTGATCCGTAGTCAGATGCTCTATCCGTTGAGCTACGGGCGCGTGTGGCGGAGGCGAGAGGATTCGAACCTCCGGCCCGTCGCAAGACAGGCAACTCCTTAGCAGGGAGCCCCATTCGGCCGCTCTGGCACGCCTCCAAAACCACTGGCATCGGTCCCGCTTCAGCAAAGCTGTTCGCCATTGCGTGGACGAGACCAAATAACCGCAGCCAATCCTACAGAACACAAGAATTGAAAAGCAAAACACCCGCGGAGCCACCAAATACGGCGCCACAAATAGCGACCACACCTTGGGATTTTGCGGGGATTCTGTACTGCCCAATCCGGGCCATGTTCTACAGTTAGGCCTATGACCAACGATGCATCTTCAGTTCAGCCCAAAACCCGCGCCGACCTCGAGCAGGTTCCGGCCTATGTCCCGGGCAAGGCTGTGCCCGGCGCGCTGAAGATCGCGTCCAATGAAATGACCCAACCGCCACTGCCCTCGGTGGTGGAGGCCATCTCGCAGACCATCGCTGACCCAACCACCAGCCCGAACCGCTACCCGGACATGGGCGCGGTTGACCTGCGCATTAAGCTCGGCGAGCATCTGGGTCTGCCCCTGGAGCAGGTCGCGGTCGGCTGCGGCTCCTCTGCTCTGTGCCTGCAGCTCGTACAGGCCACCTGTGCGGATGGGGATGAGGTCGTGTTCCCGTGGCGCAGCTTCGAGGCCTACCCCATTCTCGCTCGCGTCGCTGGGGCTACTCCGGTGCCGGTGCCGCTGGATGCGCAGGGTCGCAATGATCTTTCGGCAATGGCTGCCGCTATCACCGGCCGCACACGCCTGGTTTTCGTCTGTAATCCCAATAACCCGACGGGCACGACCATCACTCGCGAGGCATTCGCGGAGTTTATGGCGCAGGTTCCGGGCGATGTTGTGGTCGCTCTCGACGAGGCGTACATCGAGCTGGTAGACGAGGCCACTCATGCTGCTACCCCGTTGGCGCATGAGCTGCTGGATACCTACCCCAACCTGGTTGGCCTGCGCACATTCTCCAAGGTCTACGGTTTGGCCGGGCTTCGTGTGGGCTACATGTTCGGCCCGGAGAAGCTTGTGGAGGCCGTGAATAAGGTCGCTATCCCCTTCTCCGTAAACACTCTCGCGCAGATTGCCGCGCTCACCTCGCTCGACGCACAGGAAGAGCTCACCGCCCGCATTGCTGAGGTCCGCGCACAGCGCGTCGCCGTCACAGAGGCCATCAACGCCGCCACCGGCCGCGAGACGGTGCTGCCGAACTCGCAGGCCAACTTCATTTGGATTGACGAGGGGCGGATCGCGAATCTCTCTTTGCTTGACGACGTCTCGGTGGCCACCACCACGGATCTCGGTGACTTCCTGGCGCAGCGCAACATTCTCATCCGCTGCTTTGCCGGCGAAGGTGCTCGCATCACCATCACTACTGAGGAAGAGACCTCGCAGCTGCTGGCTGCGCTAGGAATTGAGCGCTAACAGCTATCGCTCAGCTAGCAGCTACCGGCGCGGCCGGTGGTCGCGCCACCGCTGCGCTCAATCGCCTTTGCGATGCGGTCAAGCATTTGCTGGCCGGTCTCATAGGTGCCGTCGTCAGGCTGGGCTGCGATAGCGACACCAACGAAGGTGCCCGGCTTCTTGCCCGGCAGATAGCCGAACTGCCGCACAAGGTAGACACCTTCATCATCTGGGCCCCACCCACCCTTGAAGTGGGCACCGCGGATGCGTCCGAGGCCGTAGGACTGCTCGTCGGCAATCTGTCCCATGAGGTCAGCGACCTTTGGGCCCGCCTCGATGCACTGCAAATTGGCGCCGAAAATAGCCTGGTCGCGCAAATCCCACTGCGTCTGCCCGAAGACGGTGTATTCCGCACGGATGCGGTCAGTGCCCATGACGGTGCGGGTGTCGTGGCCCTCTCGGAGAATCTCGTCGGTGGTCGCGCCCGCGGTCGCGTCATCGCCCAGGGAGTACCACATGGACTCAGCCGCATCGTTATCGGAAACCGTGATTGCGGCTTCGACCAGGGAATCCACGCCCGATTGGCGCACATAAGCCACCGCAATCGGCACCTTGGAGGTAGACCAGGCCGGACCCGTTTTGAAGTCACCTGTGGCAACCACTTCGGAATCCTTATCCGGCGTTGCCAGAGCGGCGCCGGCCAGACCACCGAGTTCCTTTTGCGCGGACTTCACTGCCTCGACAACTTCGCGAGGCATCTCACCGGGCACAACTTTCCCGTCGGAGGATGCTCCGCCGGGGCCGTCGTCAAGCGGATTGGATAGCGTCGGCGACGGCATGTCCGCCGAGTCGGTGCCGATGGTGCAGGCGCTAAGGCCGAGCGTGACGACGGCGGTTGCGGCCAGAGCTACTCGGAGACGTTTAGACAATGTGCACCGTCGCATTCGTACCGCCGGTACAAGTGACAACCTCACCGTTATCGCGGCAGGTCATGCTGTATGTCTTGCCTGTTGTTGGGCTGCTAGCGGTGACAGTACCGTTGAGCTTCTTCGTAAGTTGATACTGCTCAACGAAGGAATTGCGGACGTTGGTGGCAAACTGACAGGTCGTCGTGTTACCGCCGACATCTTCTGCATATACCAAGTTCAAATCACCCGGATCGCCTGAGCCGGAGCAGTGGCGCCAATTCGATGGCGGCTGGAACCCTTCAGCGCGACGCTTCTGCTCAGCAGTCGACGACGTGGAGGAATCCTCAGCACTAGCGGACTGAACCGACTGGGGCGAGTTGCTGCCGGCCGAATTCACTCCCTTCGAATCGGAGAAGTAGAAGTAAGCCATTGCGCCGACGAAGAGAGCGACCGCAACGAGTGCCAGGACAATAACCGCGATGGTCAGCCCCTTGTTGTCATTGCGCGGCGCAGCAGCCGGACCAGCTTGCGGACCTGGAACATAGGGGGCAGGGCGGTATGGTTCAGGCTGCTGGGACTGTGGATACTGCTGCTGCAGATACTGGGTCTGCCCCTCAGGCTGCTCCCACTGTGCCCCATCCACAGCGCTCCACGCATTTGCCGGCGTATCAGCGGAGGGTTGATCATCTGACGTGCCCGGATTTATGCTCCACTCACCGAACGAGTCGTCCGAGTGGTTGCTCCGATTCGTTGCCATTGTTCGACCTTTTCCCTCAATACCGTCCGCCAGTATGACGCTGGGTTTGTATTACAGCAAGACCGAGCTTACCGGTTTTGGCAATTTGCCCGTATTGTTTCAGGCCACAGTACACGTTGGTCGGAGCAATTAAATTACCTCCGAAAACTACCTGTGGCAGATTTCGGACACACGAAACCCCCGACCGCATGCGACCGGGGGTTACGTTCTGCAATTCGCTCTCTATCCGGGGGAAGTTTTTACTTATCCCTCAGAGAGAACTGCCGCTAATCGCGACCTCGAACAGTCGTTAGAACGGCCACCACGACGGCTTCGCATTCTTGTTCACGACTACCTTTTCGCCGCCAACGACCCAGTTCGCGGTCGGGTTAAAAGCCGCGCCCAAGTTGGCGTAGCCGCCGTTGTCGAACTCACCTTCATAGCCTGGAGCCCTGTACGTGAAGTCAACGGAGACAGACTTCGAACTGCTGACAGTCGGGTTGTCCTTGAAGACACCGAGGAAGCCGCCCTCCGTCCAAGACAGGCGCACCTGACGATTACCGTTGCGCTCGGTGTTGACGTACTCCCCCTCCTTCAGCGTGTAAATACCGCCACCGAGGATATTGTCCTGCGACTGGCGAGTCACACGAACGAGCTCAAAGTCAGCCGGGATGTTGTGGCCGATTCCCCGCAGTTTGCCTTCGCCATTGACGCCGACGACCTCAATACGGATGGTGACCTCGTCACCCGGTCGGACCTCCTTACCGCGGATAATCTGCGAGTAAACATCAGCAGACCAAATCGGGCCACCGACAGTGCCGAGCTTCACCTTCGGGGCGCTCGAGCCCGGCAGGGTCAGACCAGGCGAATTAAGTCCTGGCGAGTTCAGACTCGGCGAGGGCAGACCCGGGGACTGCGCCATGGCAGGAGCGCCGAAACCGAAGGTCAAGCCAGCTGCGAGGGTAACTGCGGCAATGGCGGTACGGGAGCGACGTCGCGGACGAGAGGCCTTAGTGGTCTGGGCGTGTGCGTTGTACATGTTGAGAAGCTTTCTGTGAGACCTGAGAACTATCGAGATGAAAGTGCGCAGATGGAAACTACTTAGCGGTTAATGCCCGGCGACGGCAGCCCCGGCGACGGCAGCCCCGGGGACTGGAAGCCCGGCGACTGCAGGCTCGGGGAGCCCAGCGAGCCACCCGGAACACCCGGAATACCCGGAGCCGGCGCCTCCCGCTTCACAGTGAGCTTCGGCCCCATGTCATGCAGCTTCTCCACCTTGTCGCCTGGGTTGAAGTGGATTTCGGTTCCCGTATTCAACGCACCGTCGGCAATCGCGTCCGTGACGCGGTACTGCCACTTGAAACTCACAGTCGACGTGGTCGGGGAGCCCCATGCCTGAAAGATGGTGCCGGCCTTAAACTCCACCGCACCGTTGTTAACGATTTCCAGCCACTTATCCGACTCGTTCGGATCCGCCCAGTCATCGCTGCCGACCTTGTACGTCGCCGAGTTGGCCACGTACTGCAGGCCGTTCGGAATGACATCGGTCATGCGCTGAATGTAGGACTTCGCACCCCAGATGTTGTTGTCCGTGTAGGTCAGAGTAAAGGTCACGACATCGCCAGGCTTGACGACGGCACCCGCGACACCATTGACCTCAACGGATCGCGTCACATTGGAGTTCTTCCAGCTATGCGTCGCGCTGGAGGAACCAGTACCGGTGACTTCGCCAATGGCGTCGGTGACGGTCTGAGTGATGGAATCAATGCTCGGCAGTTCCTGAGCATGTGCGGTATTACCGAATCCCGCAAAGGTCATACCTGCGGCTAGAGAGAGTGCAGCAATGCGAGCAATGCTGCGGTTACGTACGGTGCGAGTTGCCATCTGTCACGGGCTCCTTTTAACGATGCGAAGACTTGTGGTCGGAGTAGGCCAACATGGGGGTTCTCCAGTAGGAATGCACGCGTGATGCATCGGCGTGCGATTCACTTGGCGATAGTTAATACGACACCTATCGACGGCGGCAACAAGTAGCCATTTTTCGAACATCAACCTAAAAATCGAAAACTATGTCGCCACATCGGTCACACCAGTCACATGTCCGCACATGCGTTACAGGTTTGGGCCGGCTGGAATACTTTTAACTATAGAAATACACACTGCCCTGAAATGGCTATTCCCCACCGCTGCCGAAATTGACCCCATTTTCCATCCCGCGACAAAACACCCCAGCTTGCCCCCTGTAACGCTGTTCAGGGGTATCCAAAGAGCCCAATTACATGCCCGTCCGACCACCCCATAACGGGGTTAACCACGAAAACCGCCCAAAGGTCCAACTATCCGTCGCCGACCTCAGTACATACGCCAAGGGTTAAGTGACAAAAAGTGTGTCCGCTCGGTG
>NZ_KV836161.1:0-1067 GCF_001838255.1 Corynebacterium sp. HMSC073B01
CTAGTTCTTTTATGGGGGCGTTGATGCCACCTTCGAGGCTGTTTGTTGTTGCTGCAAGGTTGTCGGGGTCGATGGTTGTTGGTGGGGGTTGCAGGTAGGTAAACAGCAGGTCTCTGCGGTGCAGAGATAGCAATGATTGATAGGCCGCTCGGACGCGTTGGTGGGTGTAGACCTTGGTGTAGGCGCCGGTAGCAGGGTCTTTGATGGTGGTTTTCTCGTTCATCCATTCCCGGTAGGTGTGGTCGAATTCGTGCAGGTGGGCGACCCATGTGGATGCTTGGTCAAGGTCGGTGATGCGAGTGAGTTTCAGGGCTAGGCGGTAGAGGGTTTTGCCGGCATCGGTGCGGGGGTTGCTGGTGGTGTGGCGGCAGACTGTTCGTTGGGCGTGGACGAGGCAGCGTTGGATGCGTGTTGTTGGCCAGCAGTGGTGGATGGCTGATTGGGCACCTTGTCCGCCGTCTGTGACTGCGATTAGTGGTGCGGCAATGGGGCGTAGGAGTTCGGTGTAGGCGGCGGTGGTTTCGTGTCTGGCCCAGGTCCAGTTGATGACGTGGGTTTTACTGGCTGCGATCAGGAGGCATCCGGACTTTAGATAGGTCGCGTCGAGGAAGATTTGGTCATGGATGCGGAATGAGTCGATGGTGGGTGTGGGGATGATCCACCAGCACCATCGGAATCGGTGGTGCATGGTTTGCCTGGTTACGCCATGGTGTGCGGCGAAGGTGGTTAGAGATTGGGTGCCGGTGGCCCATTGGATGAACAAAGCCATGGTGGCGGTGTTTTTGTTGTGGGTTTGGGTGTTGCGGGTAAAGGAGTGTCCGCAGTGGGTGCAGCGCCAACGGGTGGTTGATTTGCTGGTGGTGCCGTTTTTCTTTGTGTTGTTGCCGCATAGTGGGCAGCTGGGGCGGTTGGTGGTCATCCTTTAATCCAACCGGTGTGCGGTTAGCACAAATGTGGCCGGAGGTGCGGGATGGTGTGGGTAATAGCTTTCGGGGAGCTATTCTTTGGTGATTTGTGGTGTGTGGTCTGGGGTTATGGTGGCATGCGGACACACTTTTCTTTACTTA
>NZ_KV836162.1:0-313 GCF_001838255.1 Corynebacterium sp. HMSC073B01
CTAGCCCGCAGACACCGCGGACTATCACTACCGCATCAACGCACAGTGATGGATTGGTGGCTGTATCTACATACAGAAGTCCCTGACGATCCGGTCAAGATCGCCAGGGACCAACGATGGGGTCAAGACGCACTTTCCACAGCAACAGACCTGATCACCCACAACACCACAGCCACTACCAATGACATCGGTGCACCAGCAGAATACGACACCGCCATCGACACCAGCTACCAACACAACCTCGGCATCCAAAAAGGCTGGATCAAATAACCGCAACACGCCCGGAAAAGACACACTTTTCTTTACTTAACCC